>DASQMK010000806.1:0-2048 GCA_035645575.1 Metabacillus sp. | reverse complement strand
CTTAAATTCTCCTTTTTCTTCATTAAATCGCAGTGATGCTTCCCATAACGCGATACACCCAATCTGATAAAACTCATGTTCGTTTTTGTAAATACTTAATCTTTTCATAGCATGATAAATCATTGGTTCAAATTGCTGATGAATCTTCTCAAATCTCGCATCCTCGTACATGTAAAGAATCCTTCTTAAGAATGCATTCTTATGTATTCCGCGGTAATTTGAGAATAGCAAGCAATAGAGATCTGGAACATTTCCAATATGAATGAAATGGAAAGGGGTTTTAGGCTAATATGGAGCATTTTCCATAGGGATATGGGGCATATGAAGGGAGAATGAGGTTGAAAAAGGGTGATATGATCCTTTTTGGAGAGAAGATGGTCACATGGTGACTATTCCTTAGCTGTGACATAAAGAATCATAGTAAACTGGGTTAGTCAACCTGTCCCCTAGTACCATCATAGAGGTAACCTCAAGTGGTCAATTACCACCTGAAATTTTCCAAAGGTTAGTATTTAAGCTGCATGAATTGATAATTGTAAGAAGAGGGAAAGGGGAAATCTCCCTTGGTCCAACATTTTACCTATATAAGATTGGAGATAAAGTTCCTGTATTGCCTTTCTAGTAGTATCTCTTATCTAAGTCACAACCTACCCTATAAAAATTTCCACTTTCGTTACAAATCGTTGTACTTAGGGAATTTGCAGGTGTAAAAAAGTAATTGATTGATATTTTATTAAAAAGAAATCAAGGAATAAGTTTGACAGAGTAGTTCGATATACTCAGAGTAAGTCATTTTTTATAGATGTCTTTTTTTCCAATATTTTGTATAATGTATATAAAAGTTTGAGAGAAAAAGAACTTAGCGTAGTACAATAAACCTATGAAAAGAGTAGGGGGATTAAAATTTGGGAAAAAAAACTGATAGAAAAAAATTAATGGCCAATCTATTTAAAGCGCGTTTTCCTTTTCTCTATTTATCCACATGGGAAGAGGATAGGGCGCTTTCATTAATTCATTCGATTGCTTCCGATCAGGAGTTAATTAAGACACCTAGAAAAGTGATTACGTGGAAAGTAACGAAAGGAATTTCAGGAGAGGAATGTTCAAAAGCAGATGCAAAATCTGCACTTAAGGCATTAGAATTCATTGAGGATTATCAAGAACCAGCTATATTTGTATTACAAGATTTCCATATCTATTTTGGGGATGAAGGGCGCCTCCCGGATCATCAAATAATACGTAAGTTAAGAGATATATGTTCGAGTCTAAAACAAAGTCCTAATCCGAAAAACGTCGTATTTCTATCCCCTGTCTTAAGATTGCCAATTGACCTTGAGAAAGATATTACGATCGTTGACTTCGACTTACCAACTTTTAGAGAAATTAAGCAAAGCTTAGATGAAATGATTGAAGTGAATAAACAAAGTGGACGAATCGAGATTAATTTAAATGAAGAGGAAAAGGAAAAATTGGTAAAAGCAGCACTAGGGCTTACACTGTCCGAAGCTGAAAATGCATTTGCCCGAGCAATGGTAGAAGATGGAAAGCTATCATTAGAAGATGTGGAAGTGATTCTAGAAGAAAAGGAACAAATCATTAAAAAAACTGGCATTTTAGAATTTGTCAATAGCAGCTTAAATATGAAAGACGTTGGGGGACTTGAAAATTTAAAACGTTGGCTAAGAAAAAGAGATAAATCCTGGTTGGAATCTGCACAAAAGTATGGCTTACCTTCTCCAAAAGGAGTGTTAATTACAGGTGTCCCGGGATGTGGGAAGAGTTTAATTAGTAAGGCCATTAGTGAAATGTGGCAACTCCCTTTGCTAAGGCTTGATATCGGGAAAATATTTAGCGGTATAGTAGGCAGTAGTGAAGAGAATATGAGAAAAGCCATTCAAACTGCCGAAGCTATTTCACCTTCCATTTTGTGGATTGATGAGATCGAAAAAGGATTTAGCGGCTTAAGTTCATCTGGAGATAGTGGAACTTCTTCTCGTATTTTTGGTCATTTTTTAACATGGATGCAAGAAAAGGAAAAGCCTGTATTT
>DASQMK010000805.1:0-9216 GCA_035645575.1 Metabacillus sp. | reverse complement strand
TCACTTGAAGTTAGTAACATTTTCTTCCCGCTCATCGAAACATGCGAACCAATTTTCAACATACGTACTCCCCCTATTTTTGCTTCTTCGTTAATCTTCTTTTTCTCTTTTTAATTTGTTCCATTTCACGGTTCATCTTTTTCTTATAACCAGGTTTTACCTTCTTTGGTTTTTGAACAATACTTTTAGCTAGTGCATCAACTTCATCTGTCACACGCTTTCGAATTTGACGACGTTTACGGTCATCTATGTCTTTCCACTCACCACCAACAAAGTCCTTATTAATAAACTCAATACCGAGTTTTTCTAATTTATTTAGTGCATCTTCATCAGATGTTTCAAATAAAGTAACGGCAATACCTGAGCTTCCTGCTCTCGCAGTTCTTCCAACACGATGAATATAAAAATCCAATTCCGTTGTTGGAATTTCGTAATTTATGATATGACTAACCCCTTTAATATCGATACCACGTGCAGCCAAATCTGTTGCAACTACATATTGATATTCTAAGTCATTAATTTGTTTCATCATTTTTTTACGATCACGCGGGGATAAATCACCATGTATTCTACCAACTTTTAGCCCCTTCTCTATTAGGGCATCAGCAACGGCATCAGCATTCTTTTTTGTATTTGTAAAAACAATTGCTAAAAATGGATTAAAATCAATTAACATCTCATAAACAAGTTTTATTCTATCACGGTGCCTTGCCGGTACAAGAATATGTTCTATTTTTGCTGCTGTTGCTTGTTTAGGAGCAACATGTGTAAATTTCGGATTTTCTAAGTATTTCTTTAAAAAAGGTTTTAACTTCTCAGGAATGGTTGCAGAAAAAACCAAGATTTGAAGGTTTTCGGGCATTTGGCCAGCAACCATATCAACATCTTTGATGAAACCCATATCAAGCATTAGATCCGCTTCATCAACAACAAATGAACGAACTTTGTTAATAATTAGTGCATGTTCTTTAACAAGATCATTGATTCTTCCTGGTGTCCCTACAACAATATGTGGTTGTGTTTTTAATTTTTCTATTGTTCGTTGCTTATCAGTTCCTCCTATATATAACTTGGCTGAGATCTCATCCGGTGAATAAGAAATAATCTTGCTCACCTCTTGGTAGATTTGAGTTGCTAATTCTCGAGTAGGTGCTGTAATAACGACTTGTACTTCTTTTTTTTCGGGTACTAACTGATTTAGTAATGGCAATAAATAAGCATGCGTTTTCCCTGTACCAGTTTGCGATTGTCCAATCGCACTTTCCCCTTTTAGAATGGAAGGCATTAACCTTTCTTGAATTTCTGTCGGCTCATAAAATTTCAATTCTTTTGTTAATGCTTCTATAATAAAAGGTTTTAGTGAAAAACGCTCAAATTTTGTTTGTTCCATCCGTATCTCTCCTTTCTGATAAAGCTTTCCTTATGCCCATTTCGACAACTTTATCAGTCCATCATTAGATTATACCTTATTAGAACGAAAGCGCAAGCGCCTTGGTCCTGTGCTTCAGAGCTGGATATCTAAGTCCTAGCCACAGTTCATGTAATTTATAATTTCCTTAGCAGGAACAAAAACTCAAATTCAAATTGTATATCATCTTATTAAATGAATACTCTAGAAACCAAACTCCCCTGTTGTGCATAGTCTAGGATAGAGGAACAAATTATGAAAGGAGGAATAATATGTTTCAACAAAGACCGATGCCTCCTATGAATACTAGAGGTTTCTTCCCTCCACAAGGTCAAATTCCAATGGGACAACAAGGTATGCGTGGACCTTTCATGGGTAGAGGTCCACATCTTGGTTCACCTATGACACCAAGAGGTGTGGGTGGCGGTGGTTTAAAAGGAATATTATCCCGCATTTTGCCTGTATCACAAGGTGCTGCTGCAAGTAACCCCCAAGGCTTTATTGGAGGAGCTAATGCTGTATCTAATGCAACAAGGGCTTCTGGAGGACTTCAAGGACTTATGAATCCTTCAAATATTTCAGGGATGCTAGGAAATGTTCAACGTGTTCTTAGTATGGCTCAACAAGTTACCCCTATGGTCCAACAATATGGACCGCTCGTCAAAAATTTACCAGCAATGATTAAGATTTATCGAGAACTAAATAGTAGTAGTAGTGATGACTCTGATACAACATCTGAAGAAACAGTATCTTCTTCAAATGAGGAAGTTGCATCGACAAGCCAACAAAGCAAAACACAAGGAACTAAAAAGGGAAAATCAACCCGACCTATGAAAAAGGAAGAATTACAGGATAATGATGCACCAACACCTTCTATGAGTAAAAAGCGAAAGCCTTCAATGAAAAGTTCACAACCCAAAATGTATATCTAATATTCTTCTTTGTAATATTTCCTATTCTTCGTTATAATATTAAGAGATTATTAGAGGAAAGGGCCGTTTAATACGGCTTTTTTTAAATGGAAACAGGACAACAATTCACTTTGCTCCTGCTCGTAATTGATCTCTTAAGGAGGCAGTTTAATGAACATAATTAAAATCGCACCACGTGGATATTGCTATGGTGTTGTTGATGCCATGGTTATTGCAAAGAACGCTGCTTTAGATAAATCCCTGCCAAGACCCATCTACATTTTAGGTATGATTGTTCATAATAAACATGTAACAGATGCATTTGAGGAAGATGGAATTATTACACTTGATGGTAAAAACAGATTAGAAATATTAGAAAAAGTAGATCAAGGTACAATCGTGTTTACAGCTCACGGAGTTTCTCCTGAAGTAAGACGAATTGCAAAAGAAAAAGGTCTTGTTACTTTAGATGCGACATGTCCTGATGTGACAAAGACACATGACCTTATCCGTGAAAAAGAAGCTCAAGGATATCATGTTATCTATATTGGTAAAAAAGGTCACCCTGAACCAGAAGGAGCAGTCGGTGTCGCTCCACACATCGTACATCTTGTTGAAACACTGGACGATGTAGAACAGCTTGACATTCAAAATGAAAAAATCATTGTGACAAATCAAACAACAATGAGCCAATGGGATGTTGCTGATATTATGGAGAAAGTAAAAGAAAAATTTCCGCACGTGGAGGTACACCGTGAAATTTGCTTAGCAACTCAAGTCCGTCAAGAAGCAGTAGCTGAACAAGCAAAAGATGCTGACTTAACAATCGTTGTGGGTGATCCTAAAAGTAATAATTCAAACCGCTTAGCACAAGTATCTGAAGAAATTGCCGGTACAAAAGCTTATCGTATATCTGATTTAAGTGAGCTAAAACTTGAATGGCTTAAAGACGTTCAAACAGTTGCTGTTACAGCGGGTGCATCTACGCCAACTCCGATTACTAAAAAAGTCATTCAATTTCTTGAGCAATACAATCCTGAAGATGAATCAACTTGGGATATAGATCATAAAGTCCCACTATCAAAAATACTACCTAAAGTAAAAGTAAAAAATTAAATGAAGAGCCTTTGGATACAATACCAAAGGCTCTTTGTCATTTTATATACTTTTATACAAAGGTAAAAGGATTTGTGTCAACTTGCGATCCAAATACATTCACTTCAAAACGATGTTCTTCACATAGTTTCCCTAATTTTTTAGATACACCATCAATCATGACTTTTTCCACATGATGTCCAGGATCAATCACATTTAAATCCAACATCAATGCATCTTGTGCAACATGAAAATATAGGTCACCTGTTACATATACATCGGCACCCTTCATTTTTGCCTGTTGAATATATTTGTTTCCATCTCCACCTAATACAGCAACTTTTTTTACTTTGCTAGCAGGATTACCTACCATTCTCACTTTTTCAACCTGAAGTTGCTTTTTAACATGTTCAGCAAATTCCTGAAGACTTACTTCGTTTTCTACTAAGCCTATTCTACCTAGCCCCATGATTGGTCCTTTTTGATCTAATGGATAAATATCATAAGCGACTTCCTCATATGGATGCACCTTTAACATAGCTTGAATTACTTTTTTCTGGATGGATGCAGGAAAAATAGTTTCAACTCTTGATTCAGTAACATACTCGAGCTTTCCTCTTTCACCGATAAACGGATTTGCTTTATCAAGAGGTAAAAAGCTTCCTTCTCCTTCTGTTGCAAATGAACAATGGCTATATTCACCAACATGTCCTGCACCAACCTGACCTAGTGCATTTCGCAGCTCCTTTTCATATGTTGAAGGGATAAACACAACAAGTTTCTTCAATTGATCCTCATATGTAGGGATGAGTACATCAATATCCTTCAATTGCAATGCTTCTGCTAGTAAATCATTGACTCCACCGTTTGCAACATCCAAATTAGTGTGCGCAGCATATACCGCAATATCATGTTTGATACATTTCTCTATCATCTTGCCGTATGCTGTATCAGTTATCATATTTTTCATTGCTCTAAAGATAGGTGGATGGTGCGCGATAAGTAAGTCTACTTTTTTATCTATCGCTTCATCTATAACTGATTCAACAACATCTAATGTAATCATGACTTGTTTAATTTTTTTATTAAGTGTCCCAATTTGAAGACCTATTTTGTCACCATCTACAGCAAGAGCTTTCGGTGAAAACTGTTCAAATAATTGAATGATTTCATATCCATTTGGGGTTTTTGCCAATTTTATAGTACCTCCTCTATTAGCTTAATTTGCTTGATCATTTCTTTATATTTTTCACTATTTTCATATGTATGGCCAGCTTGTTCTAACTGTTGAAGGATTGATTTTAGGTGGTTTAATTCCCCCGTCCACTTTTTCAGAAAGATTTCCGAACGTTTTTCTGATAGGAATGGACCTAGAAGTAGACCTGCTTCAAAAGAATACGTAACATAAGGGCTTTTGGATTCACCCTTTTCTGCTACTAGAACCTCATATATTTTATGATCTTCTTCAATAATTTCTTCCGCTATTAGCTCCCATCCATTATCGACTAACCATTGCCGAATCGATATTGCATGGATATTTGGTTGTAAAATTAAACGCTTGACTCCAGACAGCTTAGTTGATCCTTCTTCTAAAATTTTACTAATTAGAGATCCTCCCATACCCGCGATTGTTATACAATCAATCTGATCCTCATCATGCAGAACAGATAATCCATCCCCTTTACGAACAGATATCGAATGAATAAGATCACATTTTTTCACCTGGCTCTTGGCTGACTCATATGGCCCGTCCGTAATCTCACCAACAATTGCCCCTTTAGCTCTGCCTTGTAGGATAGAATAGCATGGTAAATAAGCATGATCTGAGCCTATATCTGCAAAAACCGCACCCTCCGGAATAAAGCTTGCAACTGTTTCTAATCTTTTTGATAATTTTAATTCATTCATCATTTCACCACAATTCATTATTATACACTCTAGGTTTTCCATTGAAGCACCTATTCATCAAGTATAAAAAAAGTCCTTCACAGATGCAAAGGACTTCTTTATTTTTAAATTATTTAAGTTGTGAAACCCATTCAGCCATTTCGTCAAGCTTTTCGTCAGGAACAAGACCGCCTGGCATAATTCCTCTACCTTGCTGAATTGTTGTTTTAATTTCATCTACGCCTATTTTATCACCAACACCTACAAGAGCAGGACCAGCTCCGCCTTCATAGTTTTCTCCATGACAAGAAATACAGTTTTGTTGGTAAATTTCTTCCGGTGTAGCGTTTGCAACATCTTCAGTTTTTGGTTCTTCTTCCCCACCGTTAGCTAGTTCTTCATGATCGCCGATACCTTTAAATGCTAAAAGGAACATAAGGCCGATTCCTAGAACAGCGATTAATAAAAATGGAATTAGTGGATTGCGATTCATCATGTAACCTCCCTTATGTAAATAGTAAACCTTTCCATTAATAGGATCCATCTATCACCTATTAATGCTTCAGGAATTATCGTACATGTTCGAGCAGCCTCCCTCCGATAATTCCATTTCTTTTTCTAGTTATAAGGTTTAACTCTGCTGCCCGGTATTGCTGGATAATCAACATAAGTACATTTTTTTAAACAACCTCTATTTTACTGTAATTTTCCACTAAGGAAAAGACCTATCTTTTAACATCTCCAAGTTTTTCACAGTTTAGACAAAAAACAGACAAGAGTTTCAAATAACCTTAATATAGTATTGACATTACAAAAACCTATTAAATAATCATTGTAACTCCCAAAAATAGCAACGTAATTACACCACAAATGAGTAAATAATAAACTCGAAAAAATCCTCCTATGGCTATCCACAGCAAGCAATTTGTCACAACTGTAGCGGCAACCCATAAGTGATTACCTTCCGTTGTATACTCAACAAATGAAAGAGAGAATATCAATAGCTGAATAAATGTCGTAACTAGAGCTATTTGATATGATCCTTTCACTCTAATCGAGAAAGCGGTAACAATAATTGAAGTTAAAAGTAAAAAACCTGTTGTAACTGTTTGCAAAACAAAAGACAATTCAGTAAAATAGGTGACAAGAGTACTAATTAGAAATAAAACAAAAATAATTCCAATCAAAATCAATTGCCTACCCATCTTATTTTTAGAAGGACCTGATTTTTCACTATCATTATTCCCTTCTGTATATAGGGCCAGTAAAAAATCACAGTATGTATCTGGAAGTAGCTTATTATCTTTCCAGTAATAAATTTCTTTAATGATTATTTCTTTTTTTTCTTTATCCATAAAAGCCATCCTTATCATTTCTTTCTTTTATTGTAAAAAGGAATTGGAGGCTTGTAAACGGAATGTAGCATTCATTTTATGAAACAAATTTAAAATGAAGTAGAAAAGACGGACATTCGTCCGCCTAATCTTACTCTAAGAAATCTTTAAGACGTTTACTGCGGCTAGGATGACGCAATTTACGAAGTGCTTTTGCTTCAATTTGTCGAATACGTTCACGTGTAACACCAAATACCTTACCTACTTCTTCAAGTGTTCTTGTTCGTCCATCATCAAGCCCAAAACGCAAACGTAACACATTCTCTTCACGATCTGTTAATGTATCAAGGACATCTTCAAGCTGCTCTTTTAATAGCTCATATGCAGCATGCTCAGATGGTGAAGTCGCATCTTGATCCTCAATAAAATCACCTAAATGAGAGTCATCTTCCTCTCCAATTGGAGTTTCCAATGAAACTGGCTCTTGAGCGATTTTAAGAATTTCTCTAACCTTATCAGGTGTGAGTTCCATGTCCTCTCCAATTTCTTCCGGAGTTGGTTCTCTACCTAAATCCTGAAGTAATTGGCGCTGAACTCTTATTAACTTGTTGATGGTCTCAACCATATGAACAGGAATACGAATTGTACGAGCTTGGTCTGCAATAGCACGCGTGATCGCTTGGCGAATCCACCATGTAGCATACGTACTAAATTTATACCCTTTTTCATAATCAAATTTTTCGACGGCTTTCATTAATCCCATATTACCTTCTTGAATTAAATCAAGAAAAAGCATTCCACGTCCAACATAACGTTTAGCAATACTAACCACTAGACGCAAGTTTGCTTCTGCAAGTCGGCGCTTAGCTTCTTCATCGCCTTCTTCTATTCGCTTAGCTAATTTAATTTCTTCGTTAGCTGATAGTAGGTCAACACGGCCAATTTCTTTTAAGTACATTCTAACAGGGTCATTAATTTTAACTCCTGGAGGTACACTCAAATCATTTAAATCAAATTCTTCTTCTTTCGCAAGATCTTGAATATTTGGATCTGCTTCCGCATCATCACCGGCTTCACCAATTAATTCTACACCTTGTTCACCAAGAAATTCATAATACTCATCCATTTGGTCTGATTCAATTTCAAAGTTTGACATACGTTCAGCAATTTCTTCATATGTCAAAACTCCTCGTTTTTTCCCAATTTCGGTTAACTGTTCCTTCACCTGTTCAAAGGTTACTTCAGTATCATGGGTTTGTTTATCAGCCATAGGATCCCCTCCTTCCAAACTTACCATCGTAAGATAAGCTACCGGATTACTGTTTAGCAAGTACTCTTCACATACACGATGTGTTTTATAACCTCATGCTACAAAATAATCGTTTATTTTTTAGCTTACTTATCATGATTTTAGAGCTTTTTTTAATTGAATTATTTCCATTGCAATTTGGGCTGCTTCTTTATACTGCTTGTTTCTTTCAGCCTCAATTTTTTCTACTTCTTTTTCTTTTATCATTAACATTTTTTGATGATTCAACACCTGTTTTATATAATCTGAAAGTTCCTTATCACTTACTTCCGAATTCAAGGTAATCATCGCAATGTTGGATACAATATGTTGCAATTCAGGACTCGGTAACTTCGATAGAAACGAACTAACGTTTTCTTCATTTCCTTCTTCATAAAAAGCGTATAAATAAGTAACAATTGCTTTATGCTCTTCAATATTAAATTGAAGTCCAAGTCTATCCAGAACTTTTTCTGCCATTTCTTTGCTTCTTAGCATATGACCGATTAGCATTCTCTCAGCAGTGTGAAAAGCTGGTAATAGTCGCTTTGACTGTATCGGCTTTCTTTTAGGTAGTTCTTGTATTCTTTTTTGTTGTTGAGGAGCTCCCTGCCTGCTTTGCTGCTTTTCTTTTTGGAGAATCTGTTCCTTTAACACCTCCATCGAAAGGTCAAATTCCGAGGATAGTTGTTTTAAATAGATCTCCTTTTCAACTGCATTATCTAATTTTGCTAATTCATTAATGACATTTTCAATATACTGCAGCCTTTCACCTTCGTTTTGAAGATTTTTCCCTCGCCTGTAGTAGGTCATTTTAAACGTCATGATCGGAACGCTGGCCCCTATTACATCATGCTTGAACTTTTCGGATCCAAACTTATTAATGTAGTCATCAGGGTCTAATCCATCCGGGATCATAGCAACCTTTATCTTACAACCAGCATCTTTAAGGATCTTTGCAGCCCTAATCGTTGCTTCGATTCCAGCTGAATCAGAATCATAACAAATAATTACTTCAGATACATTTCTTCGAATTATTTTTGCTTGATCCTCGGTTATAGAAGTTCCCATGGTAGCAATTGCTTGCTCTACACCCGACCTAGTGGAAGAAATAACATCAGCAAATCCTTCAAATAGTACAACCTGCTGATTTTTACGAATATGTACTCTTGCACGATGAAAATTATAAAGCAGCTTACTTTTATTAAAGATTTTCGTTTCAGGACTATTTAAATATTTTGGCTTTTCATCCCCAAGTACACGTCCTGAAAAAGCAATTGTATTCCCGTGATG
>DASQMK010000804.1:0-7574 GCA_035645575.1 Metabacillus sp. | reverse complement strand
CACTTCACTAAGTTGTTGATATGATAAAGTTTGATCGAAAGTAGGTGAGTTTTGCTTCATCCAGAGAATTCCTGATTGATCAAATGTAACCGGAATATCTCCGACCTTTAGTTTTAATACAACTTTTTCTTCCTGATTTTTCATGATTTTATTCCTAATGATATAGGCCGTCCCTAAAGTTGGATGTCCTGCAAATGGAACTTCTTCATTCGGAGTAAAAATTCTTACTTGATATCCACCATTTGCTTCCTCAACTGATTGTATAAACGTTGTCTCAGAAAAATTAGTTTCCTTCGCAATTTTCTGCATTTCTTCACTTGATAAATTCCCAATATCCATAAAAACTGCTAGCTGATTTCCTTTATATTTTTCTTCAGCAAATACATCAACTATGTAGTAGATCATATGAAACTCTCCCTTTTTTTGAAAATTATACCATACAAAAAGAAGAACCTTTCTTCTCATTAATCAATGCCCTAATTCTCCAGCCAAAAACGTTGAGTCAAATATATTCAAATATATCTTCTACAATTTTAAAATTAAAATAGTTAAAAACAAAACTCTGGAGTTAACATAAAATGCAGAAATCCGCTAGAATGCCAAATGTGTAAGACTCCTTAAAAACTCTCATAGACTTTATATTTATCAGCAATTAACGTGTCATTTCTGATTGAACATAATAGTAAAGAAGTTTTGCTGTATTCTCCAATGAAGCTGTATGCGTTCTTTCAAAGGCATGTGAAGCATCGATTCCCGGCCCAATCAACCCATGAACAAGATCATGTCCAGAGCGGATAGCAACGGAAGCATCTGAGCCATAATACGGATATATGTCCACTTTATATTGAATATCATTCTGTTCCGCTAGCTCAATCAGTTTTTTCCTTAACCCATAATGATAGGGGCCACTCGAGTCTTTTGCACAAATCGAAACTGTATATTCGTCTGTTGTTTGCCCATCCCCAATCGCTCCCATATCTACCGCCAAATACTCTACTGTTTCATTTGGAATATTCGAATTTCCGCCATATCCTATCTCTTCATTGTTTGAAATAAGGAAATGGGTCGTATATGGCAGTTCTAAAGGTTCAGTTGTGATTTTCTTGATTAATTGTAACAATAAAGCAACGCTTGCCTTATCATCTAAGTGACGAGATTTAATAAAACCACTCGGTGTAATCTCTACGCGAGGATTAAATGAAATAAAATCTCCTACTTCAATTCCTAATTCACGTACATCTTGTGCATTATGTACTCTTTCATCAATTCTAACTTCTATGTTTTTCTGATTTCTCTCAAGCTTCCCTGCATCTTTATAAACATGAACAGATGTTTGATGCATCAAAATAGTTCCCGTGTATATTTGACCAGTTAATGTTTCAATTTGACAATATTCACCTTCAATTGAGTTATAGTTAAACCCTCCGATAAGGTCGATCATTATCCTCCCGTTTGTCTTAATATCCTTTACGATCGCGCCTAATGTGTCAACATGAGCAGTAAGCATACGGTGCTGGCTATTGTTACTACCTGGAAGAGTTACAAGTAACCCTCCTTTGTGGTTTCTTTTCATTTTCACATGAAATTCTTTTAGATATGACTCCACAAATGATATAACTTTATCAGTATTTCCTGAAGGACTTGGGATTTCCACTAATTTCTTTATTAAATGAATTGTTTCTTTCATGATCATATCTCCTTTTATAATAATCTCGTGCTGAATAATATTGTATCGTAGTTTTGAAAAAGCACAAATTGATTCAAGTTTTATAATCAGGATAATTTTTCTTGTCATGGGAAACATTATGAGTAGTTTTTAAACTTATGATTAAAAGGAGCATTTGATGATGGATTTACAGCATAATATGGAATTTAAACTAAGCGGAAACTTTTTGCCGAATATTAGCAATTCTGACAGACTGAAGATTCTTGAGGTCTATGATGAAAGTGTTGTCATTCAGATGAACAACTCAAAAAGAAGAGGTGTTTTTCCAAAAGATAGCTTTCATTATTGGATTAAACGTAAATCTTTAATTGCTATTCATGAAGAAGAGAAAAAGACCTCATAATGTTTTATCATTAAAATTGAAAAAGGCCTGAATAATTCAGGCCTTCTCCCTCGGTTATCTTATAACCAAGCAGCACCAACAATAATCAATAGAATGAACAATACAACGATTAACGCAAATCCTCTTCCATATCCATATCCTCCACCATATCCGTAACCACAGTGACCATAACCACCATATCCGTACATGAAAATTCCTCCTTTTTATATTATGATCGAAATCAATAATAAACTAGTATCCAACGTAAGCAGAGCCCACAATAATCAGTAATATGAATAACACAACGATCAAAGCAAAGCCACCGCCGCAGCCATAACCTGGAGTTGCACCACCCATTTACAACACTCCCTTTCGTTGTACTAATACACTATGTATTTGGATATATGTCCGTAAGGGCGGATGCACAGTTCCTATAAAAAATTTTTATTTGAATACTCTTGAACTCAATCCGTTTTGTTTGCTAATTTGTTAGAAATCATTTATGAATGAAGGGGGGAATCAATGCTAAAATGTATATAGAAAAGCATAAGTGGCTAAACGCTTTCTTACTTAATTTGAATACAAAGGATGATTTGATGAAAAAAATAATACTACTTATTAGTGTTCTTTGGATGCTTCCATTAATGGTCTCTGCCCACACAACCTTATCTAATTCCACTCCCGCTGAAGGTGAAGTAATTACAGAGGAATTAACAGAGTTAAAAGTTGAATTTGCTGGAGAAATTGAAAAACAAAGTACACTTGTCTTAATGCAAAATGATGAAAAAATCCCATTTGATTCCATTACAGTTAATGAAAAAGGGCTTATCGGTACAGTAACTACTCCGCTCCCTAATGGTCATTACGTATTAACGTGGAAGATCGCGGCAAAAGATGGACATGCCATGACAGGTGACATTCCATTTTCGGTCGAAATCCCTAAAACTGAAGAAATACCATCTACTAGTAATGAAAGCGAAGAAGAAACGGAATCTGAAAATGAAACATCTGAAAAAGAGGTAGAACAAGCAGAGAATGAGACGATTGAAGAACCTCAAAATGATGTAACAAACTCAAATGAAGAATCAAACAATACAACGTTTGCTACCCTATCAGTTATTGTTCTTATCCTCTTATTAAGTGGTGGAATATGGGTTCTATTTCGTAAAAAGAGGTAAAATATGAATCAATTAATTCCAATAACAGAGTATGTTACCTATATGCTTTACTCTTATTTAGTCGGATACATTTTTTTGCAATTTATACCACAATCCAGTAAACCAGTGATAAGAGTTTCAAAACAAAGCTTATTATTAAGTGTTCTAGGAATTATTGTGTTAACATTTCTTCCAGTTGTCCAAGTGATCTCTTTCTTCTCACAGGATGGTTTGTTTAGTTTAACAGCCTATTCAATTTTGACTGAGTTTCAGGTAGGTATCGCTTGGATCTATGGAAGTTTTTTCGCTGTTTTGTTATGGATGACAATTTATGTGGAAGGACCAAAATACCTGCAGGCATTTTTCATGTTTATTATGATCTTGTCGGCAGGCTATGCAAGTCACGCTTCAACACTTGATGCTTGGCCGGGATTACTATCACACTCTACCCACTTTTTAACCATCACAATATGGTTTGGAGTACTCCTTCATGTGGGTTGGTTAGCAAAGTCTATGGAAAATTGGCATGCTTTTCTTCGCTGGTTTACCCCCTTATCAATAGGATTGGTTGTCATTTTAACGATAACAGGAATCGGCTTAATGTTATTCGTGGTCGAACCTCGAGATTATGTGAATTCATGGGTTTTAACATACGGACAAATGCTCTTACTTAAGCATATCAGCATTATCCCTATCCTTGCTTTTGGGTTAATAAACGGCTTTCTATCTCGAAAAACAAAACAAGATGAACAATTTAATCCGCTGAAATGGGTCCAAGCGGAGTCCTTCATCCTAATGATTGTCTTTTTTATTACTGGAGTTTTGGGAACACTGCCACCACCACATCAAGTAAATGCAACCTTTCTACAAGAAGGACCTGCAGTTTGGATTCAACCTTTATTGGGTCAAAATATTGAAGCCCCATTTGTCGTCCAATTCGATATGGGATTACAGTCGGTTGTTTTACTTATTATTGCCACGTTGTTTGTTATGATGATGATTGTTAGCTTTTATAAAAAAATTTCTCCAATGATTGCATTAGGCTTCGGAATTGCTTTTATCATTTCCACTTACCTTGGGCTAATGTTTTCAGTTGTGATTCGTTAATATATAATAGCAAAAGCGAACCATAGGGGTTCGCTTTTTTGTTCATTAATAAATTCTTATGATCCAACAACCTTCTTTTGATCAGGTCTTGCAACCGTAATACCCGTGGTTTCTTCAAAGTTGTATAAGCTTGTCGGCAAGTCTGTAAATCGTTCTAGCTCATTATATGCAGGAATACCGTGGTAGGACATATCAAGCCCTTCCTCCTCTTCCTCTTCTGTTGCACGTAATCCTACTGTTGCTTCAGCTATTTTTGCAATGGCCGCTCCTCCAACTAACCCCCAAACAGCCACAACTGCTGCTCCTAATAGCTGGACCCCTAACAAGGATACTTGACCTGTTGTAAACAAGCCTGCTGATGTATCAAATAACCCTACAGCAATCGTACCAAAAATCCCATTAAATCCGTGAACAGCCACAGCACCAACTGGATCATCAATCTTCATATGATCGATTAAAAGTGTTCCATAAATGACAATGACACCCGATATACCACCTATCAAAATAGCACTCCATTGATCAACAAATGCACATCCAGCAGTTATCGCTACTAATCCTGATAATACACCATTAATTGTCATAGACGGATCTGCCTTACCAAACTTATTCATCGTTAATAATAGTGTGACAGTTCCGCCACTCGCTCCAGCAAGCATCGTGTTTATGGCGATAGATGCTAAGGAAGCATCTGAAGCATCTAAAGTACTTCCACTATTAAACGCAAACCACCCAAACCATAATATAAATGCACCACTTGATGCTAATGGAATATTACTTGGTGCGAACACATTTACACTTCCATCTGAGTTAAATCTCCCCTTTCGTGCACCAAGGATTTTAGCCATTGCTAACGCGGCAAATCCGCCAACTGCATGGATTACAGCTGAGCCAGCAAAATCTTTCATTCCCAGCTGAGCCAACCATCCTTCTCCATTCCATATCCAGTGACCTGAAAGCGGGTAAATAACTAACGTAATAAGTGCTGCTGTAAGAATATAGGCTTTAAAATTCATTCTCTCTGCAAGCGCTCCAGAAATAATCGAAATACACGCTACTGCAAACCCCATCTGAAAGAGAACAAATGCCTCACTTGGTAGTTCTAAACCTAAATCAACTTTTTCAGGAGTACCGAACAAGCTTGTCCCGAAAAAACCGAATGCACTATCACCGAACATAATAGCAAAACCAATTACCCAAAATGCCAAAGCTCCAACTGTTAGGTCAACAAAGATTTTCATCGTTACATTCACGGCATTCTTTGTTCGCACCAATCCTGCTTCCAATAAACTAAATCCACCTTCCATAAAAAGAACCATCGCAGCAGCTATGACAATCCAAACCGTATTTAAATGGATTAGTTCCATTGTTAATTCCCCTCCCTTACTGAAACTTCTTGAACGGTTAAATCATCAATCGAAGCATCTGGCTCCCCATTACGAATGTTGTATGCTTCAAGGATTGGATACACATAAATTTTTCCGTCACCATCTTCACCAGTTTGTGCTGTTGCAATAATTGTTTTTATCGTAGGATCTACCATATGGTCTGATAAAACAATTTCAAGCTTAATTTTTGGATGCAGTGTTACGTTGTAGTTCTTCCCGCGATATACACCTTTTGTATCCCTTTGTTTTCCTCTTCCTACGACTTGTGACACAGTAAAACCTGTAATACCTATATTCTTCAACCCTTTTATGGTTTCTGTAATTTTTTGCGGTCGAATAATGGCTTCAATTTTTTTCATATCACACCACCTTATGTGTTAGATTTTCTAACATTGATATGGAATAGAATATAACATAAAAGGGATTGAGTCAATACTTTAAATAATAAAAGTTTTCAGAAAAAAATACATTAAAAACACCTCCTTCATTGAATAGGAAAACTCGAACTTGCTTATCCTAACAAGGAAGGAGGTGTTTTAATATGGCACAAGACGTATTATGTGAAGTTAGTAGCTGCGTCCACAATATCAACAATGAAAATAAGTGTGGGGCATCTCGAATTTATGTTGTGAATCATAAAGAAAAGAACGCTTCTTCAAGCAGTGACACAGACTGTAAAACATTTGAACCAGCTGATATGTAATGTTTTGAAAAGAAGGCAACCAAAGGGAGTTGCCTCTTTTTACCTTTATTATTGAAAATAATTATCATTATTATTCGTCTTAAGAACAATTTTTTCTATATAAAAAGCGGCTGATCACTCCTTCAGCCGCCATTTCCCTTACCTTTTTTTATAATTTGATTACGGTCATCTGTTTGAGGAGGTTCTTCAAGCCATTTATGATTAATCATAATATTTGCTCCATCTTCTGCATAGAGTGTAATTTCTGGTATTAAGGAAGCATATCTAAGAGCAAGGTCTCTCCTTGGACTTCCTGACATAGAGGCACCATAATTTCCAATACCAGCACCAATCATAGCTGAAACATGGAACATCATAAGCTTCTCTGAAAATATAGGTACAGTCGTATCAGTTACTGCTGTATCCCAGGTCATCGGAGCAGGAAGGTCTTCTTTTTTTAATTTATCACTAAAAAGGTCTATATGTTTTTGAGCGATTTGTTTTCCCCTTAGAAAATATTCCTTTATTTCTTTATTCTTTGCAGTTTGTGCAAACCCAATGATCAACGTTTTTCCGATCGCATTTGTTTGGATATTATTAAATAACATTGTAATTTCATGAGCTGTTAATGGCCTTTTATCTCCAATAAATCCCGCTAAAAATCGTTGTTTCTCAACAAAATCAACTTTATCAGGGGTTGAAATATATGGCGGCCTCACATATGTACCTTGCTTTAACATTAACACTCTTGTTAAATCTTGTAGTTCTATAGCTGTATTTAACACACTCTTAAAAAAAGAAACCACATCAGGCCTTGTTGAAAAACCGATTGCACCACTTGCGGCAGCCATACCTAAAATAGACATATGTCTCAAATAGATGATTGAATATGTGTCTGAAAATAAACGTGGAGCATCCTTATCTACATCTTCTTTTGTAAATCCGACCGGAATAGGAAAATGCTCTTTTTGAAATAAATTTCTTAAAAACTCAAGATTCTTCAATGATCCATTAATCGCAAATTCTAGTATAAGACGAACTTCCTCATCTTCTGCCTTATTTATAAAGTGACTTACAACACATACTGAAGCAGAATCATTTATAAATTGCGTCCACAACACAGACATTTCAGCAGCCGTTAACCGAATATTTGTCTTATTCTCCAATACGCACACCTGCTTTTTTAAATATATGT
>DASQMK010000803.1:0-2581 GCA_035645575.1 Metabacillus sp. | reverse complement strand
TTGCCCTAGGCTGACCAAGGCGCTTGCGCTTTTGTTCTGTTAAAGGCCAGATTGTCGGATAACACACATTAAGAAATTTAGATATTTGTGTTAAAATATAGTATTTTTAGCTTTATTTAACTAACAAGATGAAACTTTTTTATTTAGCAAGCGTATGAAATGTATAGATATAAATTACTAAAATTTGGTATATTTATTATAAAGTAAATAGTAAAGTCCAAACGACTGATAAAACCATAATTAAGGTGGAAACAAAATGCTTATTGAAATATTTGCGAATATTTGTATGTCGATGGTTATGTTTATTCGTGGAATGCAAGAAGATGAAATTATTAATCGGAAAATAGAATTACTTAAAGAAACAGATTGGTTTAAACAGATGTATATGAAGCATGAAGATTTTTACATGAAAGATGCAGATTTACGTTACGTTATTGGGTGGGCAAAAGTTGAGAAATCGCTTAGTAGTGAGAAAAGATCGGAGAAGTTAAGAAAGAAAATAGAAGATACAATAAGAAATGTCTAAACTAATAGTTTAGTATGAATCTTCAACAATCAGGTGCAATCTTCAAGCTCAATGTTATTTATTATATAAGGGGGAGAACTAATGTTTATACATAAAATTGACGAGGATTTAGCTTTAAAGTTGATAGAATTAAGAGATGCCGAAAAGGTTTTTGATTTAACAAATAACTCTAGAGATTATCTTAGAGAATGGCTTCCTTGGCTGGATGCTACAACTAAACTTGAAGATACAAAAGAGTATATAAAATTGAGTTTAAAAGGTTTTGGTGAAAATAAAAGCGTAACGACTGTTATTCTATATAAGGGGCAAATTGTTGGTGTTGCGGGCTATAACTCAATAGATTGGACAAATAAAGTAGCATATATTGGTTATTGGCTTGGAAAACAATATCAAGGAAATGGGATTATGACGAGAGTTGCAAAAGCTTTAACTGATTATGCTTTTAATGAGTTAAAGATAAACAAAGTTGAAATTAGAGCTGCTGTTGAAAATAAGAATAGCAGGGGTATTCCTGAAAGATTAGGGTTTGTAAACGAAGGGTGCATTAGACAAGCAGAATGGCTGTATGATCATTATGTTGACCATGTTGTTTATGGAATGTTGGCAGAAGAATGGAATGAAAAATAGATTACTAGTTATTTAGCATTCAAGCGCATCTCCGGAATACGGATCTGTGCTTATTTTGCATGAAGAAGGCGATATTTTTGAATAAAGAAGCAAATATTAAATAAGCAAAGAACTTCCTTCATAATTCATTTTTACTTTTATAACAAGTTCTTGTATTTCACAATATATGTTTTATAGAGGAAGTGACAAATATGCAGTTTATAGAAATTTGCGGAAAGAACTGGAACGGTTTGATTGTTTATAAGAGCTTTTAAAGCAGCGGCGCAAGTAAAAAGTTTTCTCTAGGTGCTCAGGTATAGTGAATAACTGTAGCTAATCAAGCTCAAAATTATTTGATTTTTACTGGCCACTGCTTATGGGAAGTATAAGCATAATCTCTCTTTTAAACCTTCTAAGACTTCTTTTGGCACCTCCCTAACTTTGATATCCTCACCTAGGAAAAGGAGCCAATTTGTTATTTCGGTCAATTCTTCGGGCTTATTAACATCGATAAAAGTCTTTAGAACGGCTGTGGTTTGGTAAGGATTCGTATAGGCAATTGAGACTTTTAAAGGGTGGTATTTTTTGAACTGGGCAATGGCTTTTGGACCAAGTTCAAGGACAAGATTAATGGCTTCTTCCTGCTTACTTAGTTTTTCTAAAATCTTTTTCTTACTTAATCTCTTTTTCGTCAGGTAGGGTTTGACATCGGTGAGATTGTCTACAGGAAAAATCTGCTTCTTTTCTTCCTTTAAGTTAAAGCCTTCAATTAGCCAAAGGCCTTTTTCATGATAAAGGTGCAAGAGATAAATTGGATAAGACCTTATTACCTTCTCTTCTTTGATGGTAATCAATAAATTCCGGTCCAGAAGAAGGATTTGAATGAGTTTTTCTAGCATAGGATGGGGAAGGTCTGACAGTTCAAGTAAGTCGGGATTATTCGGGTTAGTCCCTTCAAATAACAAGAGTTGATTTAAAAGCACAAGGTCATCTTGCTGGTTTTCTGAGATTAAGCCGAGTAATTTTTCTGCTAAGGACTGACGACTCTTTAGATAGGGAAGTTGTTGATTTCTTGTGGCCATAAAGGCAATAAAAAGAGCTTTGACCTCATTATCTGTAAAGCGAACATCGGGAAGGACAGAGTTGTGCAGGACAAAATAACCCCCATCTCTTCCAACTTCAGCAACAAGTGGCATCCCCATGGCCTCGATTTCTTTGATATCTCTAATAGCTGTAGAACGAGAGATGTTAAATTCTCGCATGATTTCAGAAATTGTAAAATGGGCGCGGTTGTTTATATACCGCATAATGGTATTAATCCGTTCAATTTTTTTCATTTGAGCTCCTAAACAGTATCATTTTTTGACATGATTTAAGATTATCATATACCTATCAAGTGAATGAGTTCAAATCATTTGATTAATTTAAAAAAGGAAGGTTTTGAATATG
>DASQMK010000802.1:0-5375 GCA_035645575.1 Metabacillus sp. | reverse complement strand
ATAACTACTTCGACATCCAGCTCCAGCGCCTAGCCCCTCGAGGTCATAAGCTAATATAGAATTGAAGGCAAAGGACGCCTTCTATTCTAAATCATCTTATTTGCCCTAGGCTGACCAAGGCGCTTGCGCTTTTGTTCTTATGTCATTATTGTTATTCTTGAGATACTTTAAGCTGGATGAAAGCTGAAATACGTACGAGCATCGATTATAATAAATTCATGAGTAAAGAAAGGATGAAGTAGAATGAAAATTAGAAAAGCTAATGTAAAAAATGATAACAGCTACATTACAAATGTGTATATTTATGAAAATAAAAAAGAGGAATATAGTTTAATTGCGATCCCTGAAATCGAATGGTCTACGACAATTTCATATGAAGAAAAAAGGGATGAGCTCTATAATCGTTTGGTCGCTTCATTGGCAAAGAATGTAGAACAGGAGACAGCAGATGAGCTTGCGAAAAAGGTAAGACAGTGGGTAAGTGAAATGTAGTGGCGTAACATAAATTAGTTAATAGGGATAAGATAAAGAGGCCTTAGACTCTAATAAGCCTCTTTATCTAGCTCCAAAAATTCTTCCACCTCACGAATATACTCATCACGAGGATATCCATTGTAAAGGGTTGATGATAATCTAACAGGATCCCCAAAAAAGTAACGCTCATATTGAGTTTGGCGTGAACCAAAACTGCTCATTGTAAGATCCCAGGCAAGTCTGAACAACCTTGCTTTTGTCTCTGCATCACAGGCAGATCCTTGACAAAAATGGTTGATGTCTGTTGATAAACTTGATGCAAAATCCTCTTCAGAAGGAATGGCTACCAAGCCACCTGCCCCTATCAATTGAATAATTTCAACCATACGAGGATAGAGCTTTGGAAACAAATTACTCGCAACAAATAACGAGTGAGTATTTGGAACAATAGTCCCCCATTCATCAATCTTTGCTTCAAGCTCTGATCGGTCTAGTAAAGCCTTCATCGTTTCTAATCCAATAATCATCTCACTGATTTTATCTTGGATATGCTGGTATTTAGTGATATTTAGTGTCATAACCATGTTTTGTGCCAGCCCAAGGAGAAATTCAGTTTTTACGACTTGTCTAATGATAACTTGATGAAGAGTATGCGGAGTAAAACTGCTTCTTGAAAAAAGCAGATGTGCTATGTCTTGTCGATGATAAAAAAAGACACGATTCCACGGAACTAATACATGATCGAAGACAATCATTGTATCCATTTCATGAAAACGAGAAGAAAGTGGATAATTGAATGTTGACTCTCCTTCAGTAAAAGAATCACGACAAATAAATTTTACCCCCTCAGTATCAGTTGGAATGCTAAAGCAAAAAGCGTATTCATTACTTTGTCCAGTTGGTAAAACTAAAATCTCGTCAGTCATACCTCCTTGAGTTGCTAACATTCTTGCTCCCTTCACAATTAATCCATCCGCTTTCTTTTGGACAATCTTAGCAGCAATCGGGTGAGATGAATCTTCTTCATAATTTAGTGATCGATTTATTTGAGGGTTAATAAAGCTATGAGTAAAGGAAAGATCATTTTCGCGCGCAAATTCATACATTTTCAGTAAATTTATGGTGAACTCTTCATCCTGCTCTTTAAGGATTGATGCAGAAGCGGCAAAGGTCATCATAACGGTATTTAAGTAATCTGGAGTTCTTCCCATTATTCCTGCAGTTTTTTTTGCCCAGGTCCTAATCATAAACCTTCTTGATTCAAGGTCCTCTTTTGACTTTGGCTGCAAAAAAGACATTCCTACTTTTTGAGAAGTAGTAGGGGAAGGGTACGTCATTTTAGATACCAGCTCAGGTGATAGCTGCATATCATAAAGCGATGCTTTTACTTGCATAGCTCCTTTATAGGCAGGGTGTTTAAAAAGTTCCTCATTTATTTTTTTACCTTTTATCCATACGTTAGGGTTGAGTTTTTTCATTCGATCAAGGTATTGTTTTCCATCAATGGCAGGCATTGATCCTCACTCCTTACCTTCGTATGTAACTACTATATGTCAATCCTTCTGGTTGGTGAGCATGAAGAAATTGAAAACAATGTTGGAAAATGATGAAGGGATAATAGAGGAATTGAAAAGGTTATAGATGAATAAGTTAGTAATAGTGAAGAACTATAAAATGTAACCGCTTTCTATTTGTTTATATAATATCCGGATGGAAAAAATATAGCTAAGATCCCTTTTAAAGGATGTGAGAGGTATGCATGAAGAAAATTTCTTTAAAGGAATGCTTTGGGCTACATTACTCAGTGTTCCATTGTGGCTATCTTTTTTTGGATGGATCAAGCTGACATGCAAATTTTTAAGTTATTTATAAGAACCTTGCCGTATGTTAACCAAAAAATATTTTTAACTAAATAAATGATTTCTTATTTCGGTTCCTGTAGTAAAATAGGAATAACTTGAAATTATTGGTTTTTTTGTATCGGGGGATCAAAGATGGAAGTTTTTGTCGCAAGACAGCCAATATTTAATTTAAAAGAGGAAGTCATTGCATACGAACTTTTATATAGAGGAAGTAATGAAAATGCTTTTCCTGATATTGATGGTGACCAAGCAACTACGGAAGTTATTATCAATAGTTTTTTAAATATAGGCTTGCATGACCTTTCAGAGGGAAAACAATGTTTTGTTAACTTTACTGAAAGCTTATTAAAATCCAAGGTACCAACTTTTTTTAATCCTAGTTCGATTGTTGTTGAAATATTAGAAAATGTTGAAATAGACGAAGAATTGATTTTTACCTGTAGAGAATTAAAAGAATTAGGCTACACAATTGCTTTAGACGATTTTCTAATTCAAGAGCAATCTGAACATTTACCAAAGCTAATACAGTATATTGATATTATTAAGGTTGATTTTCTCCAAACAACGAAAGAAATTCAAAGAAAAATGGTAAAAAAATATCGTCCACACCATATACAACTCCTAGCTGAAAAAGTGGAAACACGGGAAGAGTTTTTATTTGCAAAACAGGTCGGTTATACTTATTTTCAGGGATATTTTTTTAGTCGTCCGTATATCATTTCCAGTCATGATATACCCGTGTATTTGAAAACCTATTATCATATTTTAGCGGAGCTATCAAAGACAGAACCTGATATAGATGTGATTGCATCTTCTATTGAGCATGATATCTCCATGTCATATAAACTACTAAAATTATTAAACTCTCCGGCATTTCGCCCTGTAAACAAAATTGAGTCTATTAAACAAGCCATTGTTTTGCTAGGTCTTAATGAATTGAAAAAATGGATTTACGTATTATCACTTAAGAGTATTGAAAACACTGATGTTCAAGACATGGATGAGGTAATTAAATTGTCTTTAGTACGTGGGAAATTATGTGAACAAATTGCTCATTATCTTGGGTATTCGCATTCTGCTCCTTATATGTTAACAGGAATGTTTTCTTTAATTGATACATTGATGCATAGAAGTATTACTGAAGTTTTAAAAGATTTACCCCTAACAGATGAAATTCAGGACGCCCTTTTGGGGAAGGAAAATGATTTACATAAGGTATTAGGTTGGTCAATCAAAATTGAAAAAACAGATTGGGACATCAGAGATCTGCCAATTCCAAAAGAAGTAATCAATCATTTTTATATTCAAGCGATAGAATGGGCTTCTAAATTAATGAGAACTAGTGCTAGTTAGCTTTAACTAGCACTCATTATCATTTAATGTCAATTTTTTTTATTCACTCTATTACAATGATTCTTTGGATGTAATTAAATTCAAGGTATAAAGTACCGAAAAATAGAATTTATTTCATAGAAATTGAAAAGAAAAGAAGGAAACAGACCTCTTTTGTAGAAATTTACGTATAGAATGACAAAATATGAAAGTCCTCATCAATTCGATACAAAATAAGGAGGTCTTGAACACTCAATGGGTAAGCAGCCAACATTTTTTGTGCTGGATAATAAGATGGTTGCGTTGTTTTCGTTGGAAAAAGACAATTGTAAAGTAACAATGGAATGCTTGTTTTCAAAAACAGGTATAGAAGATTACACCTTAGAGTATCAAGGACCAATTGAAAGAAAGTCTGAATTTATGAATTTAGCAATTGAAGAGGCGCAAATGATTTTTGAAACTAACATATTATCTGTTTAAAAATAGTCTGTAGAGACCTCCGTGTTTAAGACAGGGGTCTTTTTTGTATTCCTAATAAAATTTAAAGACAGTATAAGAAAAAATAAGGATTTTGCCATTAGGACTTGACGATAAGTGAAGATTTTCTAATAAGATCATACATTCCCCCCTCATAAAGAGTAATAGGTACCGAATAGTATAAATAACTTGATGTAAATGACAAAAAAACAGGTGAAAAGAACAGTGAAGTTTATGGAGAAAATGTATAATTTGGACTATTGCGTTGTTGTTGCGGTATCACGCATTAAGTCCTACGGATTATTTTCGGTGCCAATTATTCATTTTTGAATTAAAATAAACTATGAAAACACGTTAAGTTGGCTTGATTTTGTTACCAATTTATGAGGAGCGTGAAAAAGTGAATCAGAAGAAAATCGATGAAATGACAGAGCTATTACTTCGAATTGAAAAAGAGCTAAAAGAATCGAAAGAGTCTTTAGAATTAATAAATAAAAGTATTGATAAATATGATAAATATGCATTTTTAAATGTATCTTAAGAAACTTGGCTGAATGCCAAGTTTTTTTATTGACATATTTTGGTCATTGGGGTAAAAATGTATTAAAATAATAGGTATAATAGATTCTTTTCCTACTAAATATAACGGGTATATAGTAATATAAGCATATGGGGGTGGTAGGGATAGAAGAAACATTAAAATTAGTTAAGCAATATATGAACCATTCTATTACCTCATGTGTGAAAAATACCGATTTAAAGAATCTTTTACTCTCTTTTTTAGAGAAAAGAGAAGAACTTCCATTTGCACTGATCATGATCATTCACCACCAATCATTTAGTGGAAAAGATGAGGAAGTTGCTCTTTTAGCAGCTGCAGTTGAGCTTCTAATTTTATCTTTTGATATGCTTGATGATCTTGAAGATTTAGATAATGTGGACGAGCCGTGGATGAAAGTTGAGCATCCAGTATCTCTCAATGCTGCAACATCTCTATTTACACTGAGTCAACAAACTGTTTTATCACTTCACTCTCCATATAAGCTTCAAATTTTAGAAGTATTTATGAAATTTTCAATTCAAGCAATGGAAGGACAACATGTGGACCTGAAAAACCTGATCTTGACTGAAGAAGAATGCTTAGAAGTCATGAAAAACAAGTCAGGATCATTAATCGCACTTGCTTCAACTAGCGGCATGCTACTAGCTGGAGCAAATTCTCCTGCTGTA
>DASQMK010000801.1:0-7859 GCA_035645575.1 Metabacillus sp. | reverse complement strand
AGAATAATCATCTAGATTCTCAGATCCTGGATGTAGGATATCTACTTCCACATTTAATTTATAAAATTCATCATAAATTAGACGAACAATATCATTATAGTTAACCTCACTATCGTATTTGAACTTAAACCAATTTAATCCTGTAAGAGATTCATTGCTAACAAGAATAGCGGTTTTGTTTTTCTTTTTTAAGTTGATTAACTTAGGAGAAAGACGTCTAAAATCTGCTCCAATTGTTTTCGCTTCATTGTAAACTGGATTTGGTTGCAGATCGTGACTTAGAAGTCCCTTCCAATATGTCTCAAATGAATTATGAATGGAATGCCAATGCCAATACGCAACCATATTTGCACCAGATGCAACATGACTAAACGCTTGTAATCTTAATTGCCCAGGAAAAGGTGTCCAATGAGAAAATGCTTGGGCTTCTGTTTCAAGTACATAATAGTTTTGCTGCTTTGTAGATCTTGCAACATCTCCACCAAAGGAGATTTCAATTCCCGTTAATTCTTCCTGTGTTGGATGGTAAATATCTACCCCTGTGATATCGAACGGCTCGGAGGCAGTAAAATGATTTACATTAGGCTGCACTCCAAAAGAATATCCTCTCCATTCAAAGTCAAAGTTTTGAGTAATAAACTGACCATCTTTACGATATTCTTTTACGATCTCAACCTGCCAAGCTAGAAAATCATCCACTAGCTTTCGTTGAAATTTTGAAAATTCAGCACCTAAGCTACCATTGATTGTTCCAACTGTTGATGGCATATCCTCCCAAGCATGGACATCATTGCTCCAATAGGCGAGACCAAATTCTTTGTTCAAGGCATCTGTTGTTTTAAATTTATCTTTTAAATACTTTATGAATCTTTGCTGTACATTCGGTCCGCTTGTATCATAATGCTTTGTTTCATTATCAATTTGATAGCCGATTATCGCCGGATGGTCCTTTACATTTTCCATTAACCTTCGAATTATTCGTTCCGCATAAAACAAATACGTTGGGTTTGTAATATCCATAATTTGTCGTGCACCATATCTGCCTGGCCCGTTTTTCGTCACTGCTAGGACATCGGGATGCTCTTTTACCATCCAAGTTGGAACTGCATAGGTCGGTGTACCAACAATTACATGGATTCCTGCTTTGTGCATCGCATCTAATACACGATTAACAGACGTAAAGTCAAATACACCATTTTGCGGTTCATGTGTACTCCATGTTGATTCAGCAATTCTGACAACATTAATTCCTGCTTCTTTCATCATTTGAATATCTGTTTCTAATCGTTCATAAGGCATGTACTCATCGTAATAGGCAACTCCATATAATAACTGATTCATATCTTTAAAAACTTCCTTTCAATCTACTTAATTGCTCCATCAGCAATACCTTCAAGGATATATTTTTGGAAGAAAGCATAGAACACAATGACTGGTAATGCTGTTAATACTAATGCTGCTAAAATTTTTGGCCAGTCTGCTACATATTGACCAAATAACATATTAATCGAAAGCATAAGGGTATAGTTGTTAACATCCGTTAGCATGATCAATGGTAATAGAAAGTCATTCCATAGCCATAAAACATTTAAGACTAAAATCGTTGCAGTGATTGGCTTTAATAATGGAAAAATAATGCGAATGAAGATCTGAAAATCATTACACCCATCAATTTTTGCCGCCTCTTCCAACTCTCTCGGAATCGATTTCACAAATCCATGATAAAGGAAAACAGCCATATTCACCCCAAGCCCTATATAAATTAACCCAAGACCAGATAATGATCCTTGTAATCCTAAGCCTTTCGCCATTTGACTTAACGTAATCATAATAGAATGGAATGGCACAAGCATTGATGCAATAAATAGAGTAAAAATAAGCGCACTTAATTTTCCAGATGTTCTAGCTAGCTTATAACCAGCAAGTGAACCGCAAAAGACGATTCCAGCTAGACCGATAACTGTTACGATTAACGTATTAAATGAACTGCTTAATAAATCTAACTCTGTAAAAACCCCAATATAGTTTTCCAAAGAAAAAGATGTTGGGAATGCTAAAACTGAAGTAAAGATTTCCCCTTGCGTTTTAAAGGAATTAATAAACGCCATATAAATTGGGAAAAAGGAAATAATCGCACAAATTGTTAAAATTAAATTGATTACGATGGATGAAGTAAGATTTTTCCTCATGCTTCAACCTCCTTGCGCTTTAAAATACTCACTTGAATAAGTGTGATTAGTAAAACCACGAGGAACAGAATCATTGCTTTTGCATTTGCATAACCAAAACGGAAGTTATTTGAGAATGCTTCCTCATAGATATTCAGCGCCATAACCTGTGTTGATGTCCCAGGACCACCCTGTGTTAAAGCGTATACAACATCAAATACTTTAAATGCTCCATTTAGTGTTAAGAAACAACATATTGTAATCGCATGCATAATCATTGGAATCACAACATGTCTAAGACGTTGGAACACATTTGCACCGTCAATCATAGACGCTTCTTTTAATTGCTTAGGCACCCCTTGAAGTGCTGCCATGTAGATAACCATCATATAACCGATTCCTTGCCATAAAGAAACGATTAAAATGGAGTAAAACGAAACTTTTGGATCACCAATCCAAGACTGGTCTAATATTGAGAAAATCGCTTTTTTCGATAATTCCGGGAACACATTCGTAAAGATAAACGAAAACATTAACGAGCTGATAATTAAACTAATCATGTTTGGCATAAAGAAGATTGTTCGAAAAAAACCTTTTGATTTCATTCTTGATTCAATTAGCAATGCTAATCCTAATGCAACAACATTCTGAATAACAAACACAAAAATTGTATACTTTAATGTAAACCAAAAGGAATGTCTAAAAGCTGAATCATCTCTAAAGGCTTCAATATAATTGTTAAAGCCCACAAAATTATAGGTTTTATTTAATCCATTCCAATCTGTGAAACTATAAATTCCAGCACCTACTGTTGGGATTAGAAGGAATAGGATATAAAAGATAAATGCAGGTAATACAAACAAGATTAATCGTAAGTGACTGTTTTCTTTCTTTGCTTTTTTCTTAGTCGTTGTTACTTCCTTAACAGGACTTTTTAGTTCAGTAACTGCCACATTACTCATTCCTTTCACTCTAGGATTCTGTTAGAAGATAATGGCTAGGGGACTTTAGGTGATGGCTTTCCCTACTTGCTATCAAGATTCTTTATAAAGTGAAAGACAGTTTATTAAACTGTCTTTCACTTGTTTTAATTATTCTTTATTTACCTTGTTATACTCTGCCCAAGCACGATCAAGACCTTTGATCACATCTTCTTGTGAAGCATCGTCAGCATAATAGCTTTGGAATAATTTCTCAGAAGCTGATTTTACCGCTGATGGAATCGTTGGATCTTGATATACTTTTCCTTCTTCTACGTATTGAGTAGATTCTTCTAACCAAGGATACGTATCAAATGTATGAACAGTCGCAAGTGGATTAAATCCTAAGCTTTCATAGAACGCACTAGAATCTTGATCATCAAGAATATAATTAATGAAATCTTTTGCAACATCCTTTACTTTACTTTCTTTAGAAACGGCTAATGATGTTGATGCACCTAAGTTAATAAGTGTTGCATTTTCATCATCGTTAATTGGAAGTGGTGCAACACCAAAGTTAAAGTTTTCATTAGTTGCTAACATAGACTCAGCCATCCATGGTCCTTGAACCCACATTGCTGCCTGACCACTAGCAAAAGCAGCTGCGCCTTGGTCTTGACCAACTTCAAATGGACGATCTGTTCCATGAGCATGTACAAGGTCAATAATGTCAAACATACCTTTTAAGTCTGCAAATGATCCTTCTCCAGCATTCATTGAATCTAAAAAGCCTTTATTGCTTGTGGTTTCAAGCGCACCTACTGTTAGAGGCAAGAATAATTGTGGAATATATGAATCTTTATACGCTCTAATAAATGGTGTGATTCCTTTATCTTCAAGCTCTTTTACAACCGCTTTCATTTCTGTTAACGTTTTTGGTACTTCTAAACTATTTTCTTCAAAGATATCTTTATTGTAAATAAAGCCCCATTGAAGTGTTTCTAAAGGTACTGCCAGTACACGGTCTTCTCTAGATACCATCGGTTTCACCGTGTCATATAATTTGTCTACAAAAGGCTCTCCTGATAGATCTTCTAAGTAACCTGCTTTATCATATACTGGAATATCATTAATAGCATGAATCGCGAAAACGTCCGGACTATCACCTGAAGCAAGTCTTGTTTTTAATAATTGGTCTGCTTCATTTACACTTGGAAGCTCCAATTTAACTGTTACTTCTCGCCCTTTTTCTTCTTTCTGCTTCGCAATGAATTGATCGATGTATGTTTCATATTGCTCTTTAAATCTCGGCTGTCCAATAAATACCTTTAGTTCTACTTTCTCTGAGCTTCCTCCTTCTCCATCTCCGGAGGAACTGCTGCCACCGGCATTACAACCAGCTAGAATTCCTAAAAATAAGACTGTTGCGATTATTTTTGTAAGCGCTTTTTTCATTTTCAACTCCCCTTTCATGCTTCTATCATAATCTGTTTTTTTCATTTAAAAAATTGAAAATATTAACGCTTACATTTGCACTATTTTAAGTTTTCCGAATTGTTCCTGGAGAACATCCATAAAACTTTTTGAACACTCGGTAAAAATAAGACACATCCTCATAGCCGATCATTTCAGCAATTGTTTTATACTGAAGAGTGGTTGTTGTAATCAGTTCCTTAGCCTTTTCCATGCGAGAGGCAATAATATATTCTGTTACATTACATCCGTATTTCTTTTTAAAAGCAGTTGTTAAATATTCTTTGCTTACATAGAATTTCTTCGCAATCACTTCAAGTGACATATGTGGAGATGTGGAATATTCGTCAAGATAATGCTTAATATTGTCCAAGTTAATTTTTGTTTTTTGTTTTCTTGCTTCTTCTACCTTCCCAATGATTTGTTCACCAATTCTCATTTGGGTCAACAGTTCACTCTCTAATGATTGATTTTCACTATACTTTATATCATTCCACTGCAAGCCTATCTCTTCTAGCTTTACCTTGTGCTCTTTTAATGTTTCTTCAAGTAAAACAAGAAACACCTGATGAAGATACATTGTAAAGGAAGGATCGAGTTTTAGATCATTATTGATCTTTTCGAGAAATTGATGAATACTAGTTGATAGCTGTTTTGCATTTAACTCTTTTAACGAAAAGGATACCGTTTGACGAAAGTTCTCAATCATTTCAAGTACTTCTGGTTGTTTTGCGGTAAAAAACTGATAACCTATTTGCTGCTGTTCAAATTTCTTTTTTTCTAATACAGCTTTTTTCAATGCTTCATTTAATTCTGCCTCATCTACAGGCTTTGGCAAATATTCAATCACACCAGACTTAATAGCTTGTCTTGTATAAACAAAATCTTGATAACCGCTTAATACAATTGTGGGAATATCAGGGTGCTCTTTTTCGATGACCTCTAACAATCGAATTCCATCTATCCCAGGCATTTTCATATCTGTCATAATGATGTCAGGATTTTCAAGCATTATTTGTTTAATTGCTTCTTCACCATTTGTCGCTTCGATTAATTTTGTTATTCCCAAAGAAGCCTTATCAATTAAAGCTTTAACGGTTTCTCTTGTCCAGCTTTCATCATCAACAATTAATAATGTCGTCATTTACGATTCACTTCCTTTTTGATAAGGCAATCTAATTACTACCTTTGTAAATTCAGCTTTTTCACTCATCATCTCAACTCCGTATTCACGGCCGAAATATAGCTTTATTCTTGTATCAACATTTTTCAACCCGATACTGCGATTATGTGAATAGCTGTCATTTGAGAGCTTATTCCTTACTTGTTCTAGTTCTTCCTCCGACATTCCCATTCCATTATCCTCAATCACAATTTCAATTTCATCAAACACTTTTTGGATATCAATCTTCAAAACTCCTTTTTCAATTTGAGACTCAAATCCATGTTTAAAGGAATTTTCAATAATAGGCTGTAAGGATAAAAGCGGGATAATCGCATCATTTACCTGTTCGTCGACAAACACCTCAATTGCGATATTCTCACCAAACCTCACCTTTTGAATATACAGGTAGTTTTGCAAGTGTTGTACCTCTTCCCATATATAAACAAGATCACCTCGTTTATTTGTAATATAACGGAACATTCCTCCTAATCTTTGAATCATTTCATAGATTTCCTTCGCTCCGTTTTTCAAAGCCATTCCCGAAATGACTTGGAGAGTATTATAAAGAAAATGCGGGTTTATTTGAGATTGCAACGCAAGAAATTGAGCATCCCGATTTTCCATTTCACGTTTATAGTCCTTTTCAATTAAATCTCGAATTCTATCAATCATCTCTTTGAATTTTCTTTGAAGAGTTCCAATTTCATCTGTCCTTTTTGAATTGATCTTGACGTTAAAATTATGCTCTTCTACACTTTCCATTTTTTTAGAAAGTAACACAATAGGTTTTGCTACTTGGTTTGAGATGATCATAGACAAAATAATGGTTACACAAATTGAAATAAGAAGGATCAATAAACCTGTCTGCCCTATATTTTTTGATCCTACTAACATGATCTCTTCAGGAACCACCTTTACTAAAGCGATTTGCTGATCCATCATTTCCTGATAAAAATAGTAATCCTTATCAAGAGTAAAATAATTCATTTCATGTTGATTTACAATTTTAGTAGAAAGATCTTTATTGACTTCTTCACTGTTTTGATCAAGAGAAAAAAGCTGATTCCCTTTTGAATCGACTAAAATAATCGATTCCTCCTCATTACCTTTAAGTTTTGAAGCAATATGTGCTATAAAGTCAAACGATACTTTTAAGTCTAATCTCCCTACTAGTTTTTGATCTTCAAAACGATAAATATTTCGTCCAAATGTAAAACTTTTTGTAGAAGAGTTAACAGAAAACATAGAATCCTTTCCAGTCCGATGAGGTGCACTAATCATATTTGAAACGAAGAACTCTCTTTGCGCAACCTTATACGAAAGCTTATCTTCATATGAAGTTAGGGTAACAGAAAGAATGTTATCATTCGCGTTATAAAGAGCAAATAATTTATCTTGTAAATAAGATTGTGTATTAAAAGTATTAATTGTCGTTATATTATCAAGGGTTGTGATACTTGGAACCAGGTTTTCATCAACTAGTGCTGAAAACAATAAATCATCAAACCAGTTAAGCTGTTCTTCGATATAGCTCTTAGATAGTTCCATTCTTGATAGGTTTGAGGTTATTTCAGAAGATTCCACAGCACCCCTGGAAATATGGGTTGACACCAACATGAAAATTAGTAGAGGGACCATCATGACTAAAAGCAGTGTTGCCATTAACTTTTTTTGCATGCTTTCTAGAATGTATTTATTTAAATAGTGTTTTAACTTACTTGAAAATGTCATGATTTTCCCCCTGGTGTCATGTTTAAGATTAGAAAAACTTGGCTTGTCGCCAAGTTCTAATGGCGAAAGCCTTAGTTTTTCTTATACTATCATCCATAAAAATTTCATACTTTCTGATAGTACTAAAAAAGCGGTTTCATTTATTGGTTCTATTTTAAAGATAAATAAGGAGTAGTTCAATATAGTGTAAGTGTCGAAAAGTCACTTTTATAAAATTTATTCCTTAAACAAAAAAGCGCTTAAATCCAATTATTACAAGGATTTAAGCCAAAAGAATATAAAAATTTATTTTTCTATCAATATATTTTCCTTACACATTCTCCAACCAATTTACCTCTTCTTCTGTCAGCGCAATCATGGAACCTTCATAGCATGACTGTAACTCTTGCTCATTTTGCGCTC
>DASQMK010000800.1:0-9431 GCA_035645575.1 Metabacillus sp. | reverse complement strand
AAAAAATAAATACCACAACTAAAATAGCGTGGTAGTCATGGGTTTAGGCTGTTTTCGCAAACTTTGTTGCTTATTAATAAGTATTGCGCATGGTTGATTGCAGCTCCAGGATGCTCGCTTCAATCAACCAAATCAGTTTCTGATTTATAGAACCTGGTAAAAATCAACAATCTTTTAGAGAAAAGCGCAGGTTTATTTGGTAATGATCTAAGTTCTTTTATTAAAGTTTCTAATTATCTATTACTATTTTACTTTACTTTTTAAGCAAATTCCATTTTTCCAGCCTACCAACTTTTGTCTTAGGGTTCCAATTTATTTTAAGGGGCATAAAATAGTGGAGGGGGTGATATAAATGAGGGAACAGCTTATGAATCTCTACTTTTGGCTTGCAGCTGTTTGTGTAGCAAGTAATATTTATTTTCTCATTCCTATTTATTCTTCCTTAGCAAAAGGCCCCTATCCTCTACATATGAAGAAGCTGTTTTCTCGAGCACTGTCTTCACCTTTTGTTATGCTATTGGTCTCTTAAGTTTCGGACCTATTTCTAGAAGTTTTTCTAAGAGATATGTGTCTAGGAATGTTGGCTGCTTTTCTTTTAACCTTGTGCTTAGCCACTGTTTTATCAATCCAAAGCTTTTATGTTCTTAGAGGCATTCAAGGGATTGTTTTAGGAAGCTTTGCTCCTGTTGCCTATGCTTATTGCTTTGATGCATTCCCTTTAAAAAGAAGAACATTTGTTATTGCGATGATCAATACTGGTTTTTTAATGGCTGGCATCATCGGACAGCTCATTAGCTCAACCCTTGTTCACACCTTTAGTTGGCAAGCTGTTTTCTACTTCTTTGGTTTTTCTTACTTGTTTCTTTCCATATCTGCTTTTTTTCTACTCCCTAAAGTAAAAGTGAGCAAATCGGCGCTTGCTGTTCCATCTTCCTTATCTACAACTAAGCTTTTTCAAGCACCCATGATAATAGGATTAAGCATGACCTTTATTACGCTTATGTCGTTCGTCTCTTTTTATGAAGAGCTTTCACAGTATTATTCAGGGCAAGAGAAGGAGCAATTTTTTAGCAGAAGTATTGCGTTAGTTGGTACACCACTTTCATTGTTTAGTGGACACTGGTTAAAAAAATCTTCCCCTAAAAAAATCATGCAAATTTGTTTATCACTTATGATTCTTTCTTTTTCATTTATGCTTCTCGTTAAACAATTAGTCATCATAACAGCTCTATCCGTCTTATTTGTTTCTGCTATAGCTGTTTTTATTCCGGCTTTGATCACATTTATCGGAGAAGCTGCTGCTAATAAACGAGCAACAGCTATTTCTCTTTATTCATTTACATTATTAATAGGAGCAAGCCTTGGTCCTATTGTGTCAAGCTTCCTATCTTTTCAATCAACCTTGATTTTATTTATTATTTTGTTTATTGTAAGCTTTTTAGCACTTATTTATTTTCAGACATATCCTAAGCATTATTATAAAAAGGGCTAAAAGTCTTTACTTTATCTATCTTTCTATAAAAAGGGCTACCCCAATCCCTCCGCCTACACAAAGGGATGCAAGGCCTTTTTTGGCATCAACGCGCTGCATTTCATGTAAAAGACTAACAACAATTCTTGAGCCCGTACAGCCAATAGGGTGTCCTAAGCTAATTCCACTTCCATTCACATTTACTTTTTCTCTGTTTAACTTTAATTGCTGTTCAACTGCAAGATATTGAGCGGCAAATGCCTCATTAATTTCGATCACATCAAGTTCATCAACAGACCAATCCAAGGCATTTAGTCCTTTTTGGATCGCAGGAACGGGACCAATTCCCATCAATTTCGGATCAACTCCTGCTACTGTATAGTGAGAGATCCTTCCTAAGATCGGTAATCCTCTTTGTTCAGCTTCTTCTCGCGGCATTAACACGAGTGCCGCAGCCCCATCATTTAGAGTGGAAGCATTTCCTGCTGTAACCGAGCCATTTTCCCTAAAGATAGCAGGTAATGTTGCGAGTTTTCCCCTTAAAACCTGTCTTGGACCTTCATCCCGGGAAACTGTTACTTCACCTTTTCTTGATTGTACTCTTATAGGAACAATCTCATCTGCAAATTTCCCGCTCTCTATCGCTGCTAATGCACGGTTATGACTTGATAACGCAAGCTCATCTTGTTCTTCTCGTGTAATTTTATATTTTTCAGCCACATTTTCGGCCGTCTCTCCCATCATGATATGATGAATCGGATCCTCTAATATCTCCCATACACTATCTATGACCTGACTATGCTGAAGCCGCGAACCAAAGCGGTGCTGCTTCAATAAGTACGGACTTGAACTCATCGCTTCTACTCCGCCTGCGATGACAATATTGGATTGACCTGTTTGGATTTGCATCACACCGGATATAATCGCTTGAAGACCTGAAGCACATTGCCTTTGAATCGTATAGCCTGTCGTTGTATCTGGAAATTCTGCTAAAAGCGCAGACGTTCTTGCTGTATTAGGTTCATCTGTCCGTTGTATACAGTGCCCTAAAATGACTTCATCTACCTCATGTTTGTCGAGCTTGCTTCTTTTCACAACCTCATTTAATACCGGAACAGCTAACTGAGTGGGCAACAAGTTTTTGAAAGCGCCTCCAAACGATCCTATAGGTGTTCTAACTGCTGCCGTAATAACGACCTCACGCATTCTTCCATCCCCCTTATTCATAGCAATTCGAAACTGAGCAAGTGCTCATAGTGTTATTATATGATAGGTTGCTAGGAATATGGAAAGAGATATTTTTCTATGAAGGATTTTGGGATCGGATTTTGGTGGTATTAGATTTTTCCATCCATATTTTGTGGTTTACCCGCCATTATGGCGAAAGTTTTCCAACAAAAAATGCTAACTCACTTGGGGCGATCCCAATAAGTTAGCATTATTTATTATCCTCTACTGTCCCAATGACATCATCCATTTTAACGAGGCCGAAGTGACGACTGTCTCGACTTTGAATGCGATTATCTCCAATAACAAATATATACCCCTTCGGAATTCGTGTTTTATCTGTAATCTCCTCAAGGGTGAAGCTTCCTGTTTTTTTGCTTATATCCATATTTTGATCTGAAGAACTTAAGAATGGTTCACTAACTGCTTTTCCATTCACATATAACTGATCATCCTTATAGTGAATTTCATCACCTGGTAAACCAATAACTCTTTTTACATAGATTTCTTCACTATTCGGCGGATGGAAGACAACAACATCAAATCTTTTTAACGATGAAAAAAATAAACCTAATTTATTTATAGATAGCAACCTGCCTTCTTCATACGTAGGCTGCATTGATACGCCTTCTACCTTGTATTCAACAAAGATAAGATTTTTTATAAAAATAGCCGTCAAACAAATCCCTACTGCAGTAAAAGCAATTCCTCGTTTTTTCATACAACCTCCTAGAGATTAACGACTCCTTTTTCTAGTTGTCATAGTTGTGTTTAAACGTTTTTCTACGCGCTTGCCAACAAACCATAATAAAAAAATGACCACTCCCGCAATGGCAGCCCTTGTTGGTTGAGTAATAAGAGCATGTATATCCTGACCAATAAAACTGACAAGAAAAACCATCACAAACTTGCCCGACAAAACAGCCAATACAAATTGCCAAAAACTGACTCTCGAAAGACCTGCAACAACATTAATCGCAGCAGAGGGAGTAAAAGGAAAACACAGGATTAGAAAAAGCGGGCTAAATCCTCTACGTTCAATCCAAGTTAAAAGCTTTCTTATTCCCTTTTTTTCCTTAATTCTTCGGATCCATCTCCACTCGCCAAGCTTTCTCATAATCATAAATACGATAATAGCACCTGTACAAGCTCCGATCCATGATAATAAAAATCCAAACCAAAGCCCAAATGAATTAACATTTGCAACAATGAAAACTACAAGTGGCAAAAACGGAAAAAACGCCTCTAATAATGGTAGTAATATCGCAAAAAATGGACCAAATGAACGATATGTTTCAAAAACTTCCATTAACTGTTCTAAAGTGAAAATATCCTGTAACGTCTCCAATATCATCCAAAACTCCTCATAAGATCCTTTGTATATATTGTACACACATATATAAAATCTTAAAAGAAAGAACATAATCTAAGTGTGACATACTTGCGAACTTATGAATCATCATTTATAATAAAAATAGAACAAATGTTCTATTTAAGTGGGAGGTCTTTTTTATGACAAGAATTCCAAATGACATCAGAGACATGATTGAACAGTCTATTTACTTACCGATGGCTGTTTCTATTTTCAACAGAGATTTATCTGTCATTCAACAAAGTCCATTTAAATTACATCGTCCATACTTAACAATTGTTGAAGAATCCTTAAAGCTCGCTCAAAAGGATTTATCAGAAGTAAAACGCGAACTTTACAAACGGAATATTAAAGTTCATCAAGTTGAACGTGATGAAGCCTTTACTCTCTATTCTTTCATTTATAACGGCTATGAGGAGAAACACAATTACTTTAACCCCAGAATCAGAAACAAAGTATCAGAAATAATGGAGGATTACTTATTCAAGCCTAAAAAATAAATGATTTGCTTACGTCCAATCAAAAAATCGAATGATCGCTCTAATGACATACCAGAGAAGTCGAAACGGCCATAAAATAATTTCTGGAGCATATAAAACAGCATCCGAAAGGAAATCAAAAAATGTGTACCGCTCATGCTTCTTTCCTATTTTCCTTTTCTTGTTGTATTTTCTTCGGTGTTTAAGCATGCTATTCTCCTTTACTTGACTCAAGTACCATTATCAGATCTAATAACTAATGAAGATAGCTCAAATCTCACAACATGGTATTATTCACCCTGTCTAATTTGAGCCATCATCAATTAGAAAATAGCGACAGTCAAAACTGATCCAGTATTTGGATAATCTATTTAATATCCTATTCAATGTATTGTTGTTTTATCAGAACTGATTCATTTTTATTATCATTTGTTCGTAAAAGGCATTTACTTCTTTTTCATTTTTCGGAAGAAGTAACATATTCATTTTTCGTTGCTCCTGTTCAATTCGTGAGGAAATAATCGTTCTTAATTGAGCAGTTCGAAATAATTGATTCTCAAAAGAACCAACAGACACAGGAACATTCAATTGCTTCCCATTTGTAAAAATGATCTTCGTATTGTCTTCTTTAGTTGCTGAATACTCTTTTACAAAGCTATGTGAAATCCATGCGCAATGAGCTCTAGTTGAGGAAGTTGTAGGAAAAAAATATATGGAGTTCGCTGGGTCTATGACAATTGGTGGCTTATGTGTTACTTTCATTAGGTCTTTGGTACCGGTTTTCCTTCCACTATAACTACTTCCAAAATATTTACAACTCTGATCAATTACTTCCATTGGTCTTTTTTCAACAAAGATTTCTTTCTCATACTCTATAACTTGTGAACAAAACTTATTTTCCACAGGAAGAATCGCCATCGTAAAACGATTAATAAGATAGTCATTTACTCTTACTTTTGTTAAATCATTTACCATTTTTAGCACCTCTCCAGACAATTATTAGGTAATATCTCCCATAAATTAAATCTAGCATGTCCATTTTTATTTTTCTATAAATTTACAAAAACTACACAAAAAAATGACTTCTTTTACATTATTGTAAAGAAGTCATTCGTTTTCATTCGTATCGGTTACTTCAACCATTTCTTTTTGATTTTCATTAATATTGATATCTATTCCAACTACCGGGTTTAATGGAGTTGGGGACAATTCAATTTCTTTCTCTCTATCCATCACATCACATCCTTACTATCATCCTTTCCCTTTGTAAGATTTTCATACAAGAATTAAAATATTCCTGTAAAATTTTTTAAAAATTTTAACAATTTAGTTGATTTTCTACTTTAAATTCCATACAATATAAAAAAGGCATCAGGGGTGATCTTTCATGAAAAATAAAAAGTCGTCGTACACTGAAATCATGAAGTCCCGTAACACGAAAAACGTTCCATCCGAGCAACCTGTATTAGACATGTATATTCAAATGATTTTGGATGAAGCGTTGTTTAACAGGAAGAAAGCATTGCTAGAAGAACGTATCAATGATGCACTTGACACAAAGAACAAATCAGTATTTATGAAACTTTCTAAAGAATACAGAGGATTGCGTAAGTTAGGATGAAGGTCGCCGAAAGGTGATCTTTAATTTTTTGAGGTTTAGAATACAAAAGGGCTCAGCAAAATGCTGAGCCCAGTGTGTAAACAAAGTAAAATTGCAAGCCCTTCAGACTGATTGCTAACGCTTGCCTTTCGAGGCACGAAGCCTTGTGAGGAGCGGAGTTACCGTGGTTGGTAATGAGCACCTCAGCAAGGTGAGTAACGAAGAAAGCGAGCGTTTGTCAACAGTCTGAGGCTCAGAAAAATGCTGAGCCCTTCTCTTCTATTACTTAGTAAACTGCTCTGCCTCGGTTGATCCCTTTAAAGCAGTCGTTGAAGACGTACCCCCAGTAATAGTTTGTGCTACCTCATCAAAATAACCTGTTCCAACCTCACGCTGATGTCTTGTTGCTGTATAGCCATAAATTTCACTAGCAAATTCATTCTGCTGCAGCTCTGAATAAGCAGCCATCCCACGGTCTTTATACCCACGCGCAAGCTCAAACATACTGTGGTTTAAAGAGTGGAAGCCAGCAAGTGTAACAAATTGGAACTTGTATCCCATTTTTGCAATTTCTCTTTGAAAGTTTGCAATTGTATGTTCATCTAATTTTTTCTTCCAATTAAAAGATGGTGAACAATTATATGCTAACATTTTACCAGGATATTTTTCGTGGATTGCTTCAGCAAAACGTTGTGCTTGTTCCAGATTAGGTTCAGATGTTTCACACCAAATTAAGTCAGCATATGGTGCATATGATAAACCTCTGCTAATCGCTTGATCAATGCCAGAACGGGTACGGTAGAATCCTTCAACAGTTCGCTCACCTGTAATAAATTCATGATCAACAGGATCCACATCACTCGTAATAAGGTCAGCAGCATCTGCATCGGTCCGAGCAATAATAATCGTAGGAACTCCCATAACATCTGCAGCTAACCGAGCTGAAATCAGATTTTTCACAGCCGTCTGAGTTGGAAGTAGTACTTTTCCGCCTAAATGACCACATTTCTTTTCTGAAGATAACTGATCTTCAAAGTGAACTCCAGCAGCACCTGACTCAATCATTGCTTTCATTAGTTCAAATACATTTAACTGCCCACCAAAACCTGCTTCTGCATCAGCAACAATAGGAGCAAACCAATCAATATCACCTTCACCTTCAAGATGCTGAATTTGATCTGCACGTTGAAGTGCCTGATTAATACGTTTTACAACATGTGGTACACTGTTTGCAGGATATAAGCTTTGGTCAGGATACATATTTCCAGAAAGATTTGCATCAGCTGCAACCTGCCAGCCGCTTAAATAGATTGCTTTTAGCCCCGCTTTTACTTGTTGTACTGCCTGATTTCCAGTTAATGCTCCTAACGCATGAATATAATCCTCTTCAAGAAGGTACTTCCATAGCTTTTCTGCTCCACGTCTTGCTAATGTATGTTCAATATCAATTGATCCCCTCAAACGAATAACTTCGTTTGCACTATATGGACGAGTAATCCCTTCCCATCTTTTATCTAACTCCCAGCTTTCTTGTAATGCGTCTACCCTTGTTTGATCGTTCATTTTCTAATCCCCCATTCAATTTTTTATTTCCCCTTGTTCCTGCTTAAAGATTTTCATAGCTTGGTATTGTTAAGAAATCAATAAACTCATCTTCTTTTACTAAATGGTCGAAAATGACTATTGCCTCTTCAAACTTTCCCTTTTGGTAGGCAATTTCTCCAATTTTCCCTTTTATGTTTTGAATCTCTTCATCTCTTAATTCCTCGTATAACTCAAATGTTAGTTTTCGTCCATCTTCTAAAATTCCTTTTGGATGGCGAATCCATTGCCAGACCTGGGCTCTTGATATTTCAGCAGTTGCTGCATCTTCCATTAAATGATGTATTGGTGCTGCACCTCTTCCACTAAGCCATGATGCGATATAGCGAATTCCTACATCGATATTCATTCTAACCCCTTCTTCTGTAATTGTTCCGTCTGGTACTTCTAATAGATCATGTGCTGTCACCTGTACATCTTCTCTTTTCCGATGAATTTGATTAGGTGTTTTCATGTGCTTGTTAAAAACGTCCATCGCAACTTCCACTAAGGCTGGATGTGCGACCCAAGTTCCGTCGTGGCCATCAGTTGCTTCTCTTTCTTTATCCATTCTCACCTTCTCAAATGCACGTTCATTTGCTGTAGGGTTGTTTTTCACTGGAATTTGGGCTGCCATGCCACCGATCGCATGAGCGTTTCGTTTATGACACGTTTGAATCGCTAATAATGAATAAGACCTCATAAAATGAACAGTCATTGTTACTTGTACACGATCTGGAAGAATAACAGATTCACAGTTTCTAAGTTTCTTTAAATAACTAAATATATAATCCCAACGGCCACAATTTAAGCCAGCTGAGTGTTCTTTTAGCTCATATAGAATTTCATCCATTTCAAAGGCTGCCATAATAGTCTCAATGAGGACTGTTGCTTTAATCGTTCCTCTTGGTATATTTAGTTCAGATTGTGCAAAACAAAAGACATCATTCCAAAGTCTTGCTTCAAGATGACTCTCTATTTTCGGTAAATAGAAATAAGGTCCACTTCCTCTATCTACCAGCTCCTTCGCGTTATGAAAAAAGAATAATCCAAAGTCTACTAAACTCGCTGACACCCGATTCCCATCGATCTCAATATGCTTTTCATCAAGATGCCACCCCCTTGGTCTAACCTTTAAAGTTGCAACTTGATCGTTCAATTGATAGATTTTACCGTTTTCATTTTTATAACTAATTGTTCTTCGGACTGCATCTCTAAGGTTATTTTGACCATTTATAACATTTTTCCAGCTAGGCGATGTTGCATCCTCGAAATCAGCCATAAACACTTTTGCTCCAGAATTTAATGCATTGATGACCATTTTTCTATCAACCGGACCTGTTATTTCAACTCGCCTGTCTTGAAGGTCATCTGGTATGGGAGCAACTGTCCAACTTCCGTTTCGAATATGTTCCGTTTCTGCTAAAAAGCCCGGTAGCTTACCCGCATCAATTTCTCGCTGTCTTTTCACTCTTTGCTGTAACAGTTCACGCCGCCGACTTCCAAATGTTCTTTCAAGCTTCTCAATAAATCGCAGCGCCTCAGGTGTTAATACTTGTTGATATCCTTCCTTCATCTCTCCAACAATTTTACAACCTGTCATCTGTGTAGCCATTTGTGAAACAACACCTCTCTAAAATTGTTATAATACAGTTTGTTATTACTGAAAATAATATATAACAGTTTTATAAAAAATGGAAC
>DASQMK010000799.1:0-4896 GCA_035645575.1 Metabacillus sp. | reverse complement strand
CAATTTGACTCTGATTATAGTCGATTGGTAATAATTTTTGTTTTGCTTCTTCACTATGAAATACTGTGAAATGCCAATGCTGCAAGTTCCAAGCAGATGGTGCCTTCGTTGTGTAAGTTAATATTTCACTTAACTCTTCTTTTGAAATTTTGGCAGTCTTATCATAATGGCGAACAGAAGTACGTTCATTAAAAACAGCCATGATATCCTTAGCATATGTTGTACTCATGAAAAACCCTCCTAAGTTGAATTTGGTCCATGTATGTTTTATACTAAAAGTAATATACTAACTTTTAGTAAGTTGTTTTCTCATCTACCAATAATAATGGAACTGAATAGATGAGTCAAGAGATATGAATAAGGGGAGATCTGTGTGAAAATAAATCTGTGTCCAAAATTAGAAACAGCTTTTCGACTTTTAGGTAAACGGTGGATTGGTATTATAATTCACGTATTACTCGATGGACCAAAAAGGTTTAAAGATTTAACAGAGATTATTCCTAGTATTAGTCAAAAGATGCTATCTGAAAGGCTAAAAGAATTGGAAAATGAAGGTCTTGTGGAAAGAATTGTGATAGATGAAACTCCAGTAAAAGTAATTTATCAATTAACAGACAAAGGTAAAAGCTTAGAAGGTGTTGTAAAAGAAATTGGACTTTGGGCAGATACGTATTGCTCCCCTCAAGGGAGAAAGGGAGAACTAAATGAATAGAATCGTTATCATAACTGGAGGAGCAAATGGAATTGGGAAGGAATTAGTCCTTCAATATGCACGGGAGAAAAACAAAGTTGTTATTGCAGATGTAAATGAGAAAGCTGGTAAAGATTTAGAACGAGTTTGTTTAGAGAAGTCTTATGACGTTATGTTTGTTAAAACAGATGTTTCGGATATAAAAGAAATTGAACATTTAATAAAATCAGCAGTTGATCATTATGGCACTATTGACATCCTTATAAATAATGCAGGATTATCAAAATGGAAATCTCCATATGAGCTTACAGTTGATGAATGGGACACAGTACTAAACACGAATTTAAGAAGTGTGATGTTTGCTTCAAGAGAAGCTGCAAAGATAATGAAAGCTAGTGGAAAAGGCGGGAAAATAGTGAATGTCGCTTCAACCAGAGCATTCATGTCAGAAGAAAATTCAGAGGCTTACGCAGCTACAAAAGGTGGTATTGTTGCACTCACACATGCTCTTGCAGCATCATTTAGTCACGATCGAATTCAAGTAAATTCAATCTCTCCTGGTTGGATTGAAACAAAGGATTATGACTCTTTAAGAGACATTGACCACTCTCAGCATTTTTCTAAACGAGTTGGAAAACCATCAGATATTGCCAAAGCTTGTTTGTATTTAACGAGTGAAGATAATGATTTTGTTACAGGTATTAACTTAATTGTCGATGGCGGAATGACGAAAAAGATGATCTATGAGGAATAGCTGTTAATCGAGAAAGTTATGACATTTACCTATTTTATAGGTTAAAGCCCACTCAAAACCCTCCTTATATGAATATTTATTAGTGTAGGTATTTCTATGAGGAGGTAAAAAGATGGGACCTTATATGATAAGAAATGATTTTCGCAGACCATACCCGGACGGCAGATTTTTTTTCGGTGCACCTTTTGTTGGTGGACTTTTAGGTGGTTTGGTTGGAAGTGCAATTATAAGACCAAGACCATTTTATCCGTATCCACCTTATCCGTATTATGGTTATGGTTATCCATATGGTGGTTATCCGTATTATTATTAATGTAAAAAACTACCTGCTCTCATTTAGCAGGTAGTTTTTTATACTTTCTGATCTTTAAACAAATTTAATCTGAAATGTCTATTTCAGATAAACTATTTTCGGTTAGCTTAATAAATTGAATTTCAACCATATTGTCTAAATACCTGGCTTTGGTGCCTTTTCTTCGAACTGGGGATGGCAGCATGTACTTTGTTTGTTCTGAATCTTTAGGGTAGTTCATGATAATTAATTGATGGGTGGTATGTTGTAATTTTATATTTCTTTTATCTGAGTCAATTAAAGGAAGTTTTACATAAACATAATCATTTGTTTCGAATATATCGGGTTTTCGTTCATTAATCGATTCTCTTTGTGGAATTTCTCCTTGAAAGGGAAACCCTTGAGAAACGTCACCGCCGAATACATTCTTCATCACTTGCTGGATATAGTTTTCCACTTCCTTCGGATTCATTTTATTTATATGTTTTGAAAAACCAGATCGATCAAATGGAAATTGTTTTTCCCATGGAAACATTTCATCACTTCCTTTTATATTTAAATTTTATTATATGATATGCAAATAGCTTAAATGGGTTAGAATGCGTATCTGTTGTAGGACATGATCTAACATGTTTATAATGGGATTTAGATAAACACATAACAGCTTTGAATTGACAGGAATAGTGAGGTAAAAAAATGAATACAGAAGCAAATACGTATAAGAAAGGACTATTTTACACTGCATTTTCCTATATGCTATGGGGGATTTTGCCACTTTATTGGAAGCTAATACAGGATGTAACGTCAGAAGAGATATTGGCACATAGAATTTTTTGGTCTTTCTTGTTTATGCTAGCCCTTTTAACCATTTCTAAGGAATGGCCCAATGTAATGAATGTTTGTAAAAGAATGACAAAAAATCCAGGTTTAATTTTACTGCTCTTTTTATCTTCCGTTTTAATAAGTATTAATTGGTTTGTATATATATGGTCGGTGAATCATGAGCGCTTAATAGAAGCAAGCTTAGGTTATTACATAAATCCACTTATAAGTGTTTTATTAGGAATGATATTTTTAAAAGAAAAATTAAATCTTTGGCAAAAGATATCCTTTGTCATTGCCGGTATTGGAGTTTTATTTATGACAATTCATTACAGACACATTCCTTTTATTGCTTTGACTCTTGCCTTGAGCTTTGGACTTTATGGATTGACGAAAAAAATGACGAAATTAAGCTCTGGTATTGGACTAACATTTGAAACCATGGCCGTTACACCAATTGCCATCATTTATCTATTTATATTAGCCTCAAAAGGAGAGATGGTCTTTTTACAATTTGACCTCGTAACAAATTTACTCTTAATTGGAGCAGGGATTGCAACAGCAGTGCCATTACTGCTTTTTGCGAGCGGGGCTCAGCAAATACCGTTGTTTATGGTAGGTGTTTTGCAATACATAGCGCCCACTATTACGTTAATAATAGGAATTGTATTATATAAGGAGCCTTTTACGACGGTTGAAATGATTACATTCTCTTGTATATGGACGGCCTTATTGCTGTTTACGCTTTCCAATTCTAGGTTTATTAAAAATGTTTTAATAAAAAATAAGAAACCAAATTCTGTTGAGATGTAGGAGTGATGACCTTGGAAAGCATTGAATTATTAGAAGCCTATAAATCACTTTGGTCAAACCGTACATTACCAATTGAAGAAAACCCAGCTCGTACATTAAAAAATGCAATTGAAAAGGAATTAATGGATGAAATGACACATCCAAGACTTCGCAAAACACTGCATGAAAAGTTCTATTTATCGGTGAAAAGAATTGTTGCTTCTTCATTAAATGACAATCAAAAAGTTAATCTCGTTAATTATCATCTGCAAATTTTTGAAGAGCTAAAACAAGGAGGTTCTTTATGAAAAGTATTACTAAACAAGACGTACAAGCGTATTTAGATCATTTTTTAAATAAAGAAGTGTATATTCATCTTGAAACAACAACAGGGTCTTATTCAGCACATAAAGATGAAAAAAATATGACTGTTGTTGCTTTTATTCGAAACTCAAAAGTAACCTATCATCAAGCTAAAATTACAGGAAACAGGCCATATCGAATTGGTTTAAAATTAGAAGACGGTTGGATTTACGCAGAAGGACTGACAGACTGGATTTATAATGAAGATGGCCAATTACTAACCGCTGGGCACAATTCAGAAGGTCAACTAGCGATTGCATTACAGATTAGTGAGAAGCCATTTAAAAATTAATAAAGAACAAATCTTGATCTTGGCATTTTGTTGAGTACAAATATGAGTAACAATAAATTTTTAAATATGATCGCAAGAGGAGAATATACAATGAAGGAACATGTTCTAGTTATTTTACCACATCCTGATGATGAAGCTTTTGGAGTTGCTGGATTGATTGCTCAAAAAAGAAAAGCTGGGGTTCCTGTTACATATGCATGCGGTACTTTAGGTGAAATGGGAAGGAATATGGGAAGTCCGCTATTTGCAAATCGAGAAATGCTGCCACAAATTCGTAAAAAAGAGTTAATTGATGCATGTAAAGCGTTAGATATTCAAGATTTACGTATGCTCGGTCTTCGAGATAAGACTCTTGAGTTTGAAGATGATGAACAAATAGCAGATCTTTTTGAAAAGATCATTGATGATGTTCAACCAACCCTTATTGTTACCTTCTATCCTGGACATGGAGTACATCCTGATCATGACGCATGTGGTGAAGGGGTTATCCGGGCATTGAAGCGTAAACCGATTGAAGAACGACCTCTTACATATTGCATGGCGATAACGAAGAACAGATTTGATGTAATTGGTTATCCTGATGTTGAGATTAATGTGACAGATGTTGCAGATATTAAACTGAATGCATTAAAAGCTCATCGCTCGCAAACTGAAGGAATGCTAAAAACAATGGAAGAAAAGTTCTTAAACAAAGACCCTGAGGTTATGCATTGGTTTGAAAAGGAAGTATTCTATACGTATAAATGGAATGATTAGTTGACTTTTATGATTTAAAAGAGTGTCTCAACATCAGAGACACTCTTTTTGATTTATCCCACTCTTAACGGATAGTAAGCCCCCTACCTCAAGCTTCTGAGTTTACAAAGAAGGTAGGTGGGGGATAACTGCCC
>DASQMK010000798.1:0-4321 GCA_035645575.1 Metabacillus sp. | reverse complement strand
CATTGAAGTTGAAAAAGCCGGTTTGGAAGTGAAGCTTAAAAAGAAGACAGAATACACAATTCCAGAAGAACTTGAAAATAAATTCGATGAACTCCCTGCCTTGAAAGCTGCTTTTGAAGGATTAACGCCTGGACGTCAAAGAGAATACATTTATTATTTTTCTAATGCCAAAAAATCAGCAACTCGAGAGTCTAGGATTGAAAAATATATGCAAAAAATCCTCAATGGAAAAGGATTAAACGATTGCACTTGTGGACTATCTCAAAGAATGCCTAACTGTGATGGCTCGCACAAATCCATTCGATAAAAAAATCAATAAAACATATGGTAAGATATTACCTCACAACACGGATCTCCTTTTAAGATCACAGGTAACAATATTTTAAAAAACAAAAAAGGATTGGCTAGAGTATAAGTAAACTAACTTAATGGGAGAAGCAATAATGTTAGCTTTAATAGAAAAAGTTGTAGAAGATGGTTACATTGCTCGTTACGATCGCCCACTTAAACATTCAGTAGAAAATGTATGGGCTGCTCTCACTCAAAATGATAAGTTAGGTAAGTGGATGCCTAATCTTCAAGTAGTAGACCTTAGGAATGGTGGTACGATTAAATTTAATATGAATGATGGAACAGGGAATTCCTTTGACTTTAAGATAAGAGATTTTAAAGAAAATGAAGTTTTTGATTACGAATGGGGTGACGGGTGGGTACGTTTTGAATTACATCCTAAACCAGAAGGCTGTTTATTAGTTTTAAAAGAATTTATCAATACAATAAATGATCATACCCCAAAAGATTTGGCTGGATGGCACGTTTGCCTTGATGTATTGACTGATTTATTAAAGGGGCATAATCATCTTGAATTTCCTAAAGCAAATTGGGAGAAATGGCATCAAAAATATGTTATTTCTATTAAAGAATTAAGTAATTAGACAATTTCATATTGAACAAATGAGCCAATGCTCTAATGGATCCTTTAATTGAAAAAGATTTCCTAACCAAGTTGAACAATTATGTTAATTTTGATGTGAGATAGTGAAGAAATGTGCTAAAGTTCATGTTAATTGAATAAGAATGGACTCCCCGAAGATCGTCATTAGAGTCGATCTTTTTTCTTTGTCACAGTTTCATATAAGAGAGTTACTATTTTAGGCACGTTGGAAACCCACTTTTTATTGATAATATTTTATGAATTGGAAGAAAATATTGTCATAGGAAAGGAGGGATTCCGAATGTCTTTGAAAATACGGTTAACAAGATTGCTCTTTTTGTTTGGGGTGATTTTAGTTATGATAACTCAAGGTTCACTTGAAGTATTTGCTGAATCTGGCGTAGCAACACAGCCTATAGAGACAGTGAGAACGATCGAGGTTGAGTTGAACGATGATTACTTTGATCCGAAAGTCATTACTATTCAGAATGGAAAAACGACAAAGTTGATATTAAAAAACGAAGGTAAGAAAGAGCACACCTTCACTGTGGAAAAGCTCAAAATTGACACTGAAGTTCAGCCGGGAAAAGAAAAAACGATTACCGTGAACCCGAAAAAGCCCGGTACATATGAACTGATATGCCGATACCATTTACAGGAAGGAATGGTTGGGAAAGTAATAGTCAAATAACAAGCAAGGCCAATCAGGCCTTGCTTGTTTCGTGATGGGCAGTCACAAGGAGTGAGTGTTACAATCAGTACTCTAAGAGTAGTTTTTAATCTCGCATTGCTCCTGCCTCTCGGGAAGTCATTGCACCTTGTCCTTGGCTAACATCTTTTTGAATTTCTTGTTTTACTTTTTGTGGATCAGTTCCGGATAATTCTGAATTCATGGTAGAATCTAAATTCGTTTTAGCTTGTTGGTTCTGTTGCATACAAGTCCTCCCTTGATTTATTCTTTAACAATCTTATTATTCACATAACCACTGAGTATATCCCGAGGATTGAATGAAAGACAAACACTGAAGGAGTGTGTTGTGAGGAAGTTATTCGCAGAAACAAATGAAATTTACGGAGACCCATATGCAAACGACATTGGATATGGAAACTTCATTTAGTTTTGGTATGGCAAGCTATGTATATCAATAAAAAACAAATTGGAGACTTATTTAGCCAACGAGTGCGTTAATTTAACAAGGATTAACGTTTTTTATGTTGAACTTATTGTACTGAATGGTCAGGATAGTTAAAGCAGAAAAAGTTTATAAAGAAATTATGAATCTAGGGGGGAGAAAGTTGAAAAAATTAGTGATTCTGTTACTTTTTCTCATTTTATTCGTAAGTGCCTGCGGGACGAATCAGGAACCAGCATCTGGAGATCTGCAAACACTCACCTATGACTTCGAACAGAATAGGCTTGCATTAAAATCTAGGATAAAAATAGGTGAAGAGATTAAAGTAGCCGCTTCGATTACTAATAAAAGTGGGGATACTATTCTTTATAATGGCCGTTGCGGGATTCCTTTTAGGATTTCTGTGAAAAAGGAAGATGCCGATTCTTACCTGGTTACACGTAATAAAAATGAAATAGGTTGTGAAGGTATTTTTGATCCAGATGATTTAAGGGAATTAAAACCTAATGAAACGATTGAAAAAGAAATCACATTTAAACGCGAAGTTAGCATCACGAATAACCGTACAGTGAGCGCATTAAGCGGAATGTATGAGATGTCATTTTCCTTTCAACTGCATGAAAACGAGGGATTCTTGTCGTCATTACCTATAGAGCTGAAGAATGAAAAAGAGCCCGAAATAATGACTGTGGAACAAGCAAAAAATACAGCAAAGGAGAATGAAGAAGTTAAGAAATGGTTTAAAGAACATGATAATAAAGGTTTGTCAATTGAGTCAGAGGATGCCATTTTAAGCGATGGAATGTGGACAGTTGCTTTTCATGCTATCCACCAAGATGGTGCTGACCGGATTATTATCAACATGAATGCCCAATCTGGGAAGATAAAGGGTATTCATTACGAAGAATTAGGTGAAGAGGTAGTAGAATTCTTGAATAAATGGTAAATATATATAAAATAGGTGCATTATCTATAAAAGAGGTAATGCACGTTTTTTTTGAAGTTAGGAAGTAAAATGGAATGAAACAGATAACATAATATGCTTACAAGATTTTCCTATACATCTGTTGAAAATTTCGCCTGAATTTCATTTAAAAACATATCAGCAGCAACGGAAAAAACCTGATGCTTTTTCCAAACAATATTTAAGCCAGATTCAAGTCTTGGCTCTAGCGGTCTAAAACAAAGGTTACTATCTCTAGAGGTATTCACGATTTTATCAAGTGTTATTGCATATCCAATGCCCTCTTCAACCATAATGGCTGCATTATAGGCAAGATTGTATGTAGTCACGACGTTTATTTTACCGAAATCTTCACCAAACCAGTCCGCAAATTCATTTTTAGAATAAGTCTTTTTCATCCGATTTATTGTTCATTGGCCTTTTCGGTAGCTGCTTCCTTAGTTAGCAAAGAAGAAGCTCCCAAAGCTGTTTCTAAAGTATTTATTGGAGTATCAGCTGGTATGGTAATCGGTGTACCAATCGCAAGTTTTATTGCTAGTGCAACTACTTTACAAATAGCGATGGCATTCTTTGCTACATTATTATTTGTACCATCGATGCCTGTCAAAAAACGACTTTCTTACGGTGCACAAGTATCTGTTTTAAAAAAATTAATTACTTGGCATTCCATTATTGCTGTCATTTTCCTTAATTCAGCTATATTTGGGATTTACAGTTATTTTGCTGAGTACCTGAAAACTGTTACGAATATGTCTTCGAATACAATAACATTAATGTTACTCATATTCGGTGGAGCTAATATTATTGGAAACATCTTGGGAGGGAGGTTACTTACTAAAAGTGCCCTAAAAACTGTAGTGACTTTTCCTATTGTATTGGCAGCTGTTTATTTCATATTATTTCTATTTGGGCAGTTTACCGTACCTATGGCGTTCATTACTTTAATTTGGGGAATCTTAGCTGGAGTCGGAGGAAATATAAATCAATATTGGATTATGCCCTCAGCTCCTGAAGCTCCTGATTTCGCTAATGGCTTATTTTTAACAGCGGCTAACTAAGGAACAACATTTGGGGCAGCTGTAGGTGGATTTTTTATAGCTGAAATAGGTACACAATACGTTGTATTAGTAGGGTTTTTATCGTTACTACTAGGTAGGGTATTTATTTTACTAAGAAACTATAAGGATAGTCCTAAAACAAATCAACTTGCTAGTTAAGAAAAAACGTAAACGAATTGGATGTTTAAATAAAGAGTAGAGCTGTCATAATGGCAGCTTTTTTTATTAGATA
>DASQMK010000797.1:0-1831 GCA_035645575.1 Metabacillus sp. | reverse complement strand
CGATAGGAATTTCTACAACCAAAATCAAAAAGGATTTGTTGAGTGTAAACAATGGTTAGGGAGTTTTTGGTTGCATTTTATCTGTTTTTCTTTAGGATATTATTTAATTTGTTTAGGTTGTTCCCAATTAGGGATAAATTGGTATTTGTTGATACCTTTGCACAAAATAGTTTATTTGTTTACAAGGAGCTGCGACGTCAAAACATCGATAGCAAGATTGTTTTTTTATGCAAGTCCTCATATTGGTATATAAAAAAAGAGGTAAAGGATGCTTATGTACTCCCTTTTGAAACAGTAGATGTTTGGAGTATGATTAAATCAATTTATCATCTCGCGACATCAAGGATTGTTATCGTTGATAATTATTATGGCTTTTTAGCAGCTACTACATTCAAGAAAGAAGTACAATGCATTCAGCTCTGGCATGCTGCTGGGGCTATTAAGACATTTGGATTAAAGGATCAGTCTGTAAAAAGGAGAAGCAAAAAAGCGAAGATTCGGTTCCAGAATGTATATGACAAATTTCATAAGGTAGTAGTCGGTTCGGATGCCCTTGCTAGCATTTTTACGGAGGCTTTTGACCTTTCTGCTGACTGTATTTTGCGCACTGGTATACCTCGTACCGACCTTTTTTTTGATAAAGAAATGCAGAAGCAAATACGTATCAAATTAATTAATGAAAATAAATCACTCGAGAATAAAAAGGTTATTTTATATGCACCAACTTATCGTGACAACCAGCTATACGATGCCGAGATAAAGCTTGATCTTCATTACATGCAGAGAGAGCTTGGAAGTAAATACGTTGTAATTGTTAGACTGCATCCAGCAATTAAAAAGAAGGAAAATTATGAGAAGTTATTTCCAGGATTTGTTTTTGACTATTCTCACTATCCGGATGTTAATCATCTTTTGCTAATTACTGACTTTTTAATTACGGATTATTCTTCCATTCCATACGAATTCTCGTTGCTTTCCAAACCAATGATTTTCTATCCTTATGATTTAGAAGCTTACAGGGCAGAGAGGGGACTTTGGGATGATTATAATAAAATGGTTCCTGGCCCCATTGTATATACAACTGAAGGGATTGTCTCGCTTATTAAGGAAAATAAATTTGATCTGGCTAGAATACAAAATTTCGCCAAGAAATGGAATCGTTATTCATACGGGTGCTCTAGTGCAAACTTAATTCGCTATTTGTATAATCAGGAAACATACCAGAGGGCGAAACATGGTTAGTGAGAGGAGTATATTTTAATGAACATACCAATTAGAGTGGGCTGTGGCAATAATAAGGCGAAAACAGATTTAGTCACTGTTCACCCGGAAAAAGTGGGAAAGGTTAATATACAAGAACTAACTGGACGGAAACCAAAGAGCTTTCATTTATTTAGCCTTCAATATAGTCTAAAAATAAAATCAGGAATTCAAAAAAAATGGCTTGAAATCAAGAAGAGTAAAACAACAAAAAAGTTATATAAGTTCCTATTTAGGTTAGTAGGTTGTTTACCCGCGTATAACAAACTTATTGTATTTGAAAGCTACCTTGGTAAACAGTACAGTTGTAACCCAAGAGCTATATATGAGTACTTAAAGGAATACCATCCAGAATATAAGATGTATTGGAGTGTAGATCCTAAATATCTTCACAATTTTAACGGTAAAGACATCAGATGTGTTAAGCGTTTTTCCGTTAAATGGTTATTTCTTATGGCGCTCGCAAAATACTGGGTGACCAATAGCCGAATGCCGCTATGGATCCCGAAACCGAAAAGGACCGTTTATCTACAGACGTGGCATGGAACACCTTTAAAACGGCTAGCGGCAG
>DASQMK010000796.1:0-6409 GCA_035645575.1 Metabacillus sp. | reverse complement strand
CTCCCTTTATTTCCTGCTACTTCGCAATATTCAATCGGATGACGCCCGGCTGAATCATAGCTGCCAGTTAAATGACCTACTGCGCCATTTGCAAATTGAAGATTAATAGAAGCAGTGGACCAAATATTCCGTCCAGGTGCTTTTGTCATAAAGGACTGAACTCTTTTAATATCACCTGCAAAATAACGTAATACATCGACTGAATGCGGATGTAGAGCACGAAGATGGAACCATGGACTTGTTTCATTCGGATTTTGAATCGTTAGTTTCATATTTAAATATAATAGAGACCCTAATTCGCCACTTTCTATTAGCTCTTTTCCTTTATATGCTGCCGGAACAAAACGATGGTTTAAGTTGCTAGCTAATCGGACATTTTTCTCTGCTGCTAATCGGACCATTTCTCTAGCTTCTTTAATATTGTTCGAAATCGGCTTCTCTACTAAAACATCCTTTCCTGCTTCGATCGCGATAATAGCAGGTTCATAATGGTCTCCGCCATTTTCTTCTCCTGCTGTTGCAATACTGACAATATCAATCTCTTCTTGCCTTAACATTTCTTTCATATCCGTATAGACCTTACATCCGTATAAATCCCCCATCGCTTTTGCTCGTTCCTCAATAAGATCGCATGCAGCAACAAGCTCGACATACGGGTTTTGACTATAGTAGTGACAGTGAATTTTCCCAATATTCCCAACTCCAACGACAGCAACTTTTAGCATGTTACATTCTCCTTTCTTTCCTTAGCTTCTTGGAATAAACGGCTTAAATATCCATGACTTTCTGCTGCAATCGCAACAACCTTTGGTAGCTCATAATTTTTTGCACCGATGATTTCTAAAACAGTAGCACCCTCATATCCAACTTCCACCATTTTATTTACAACTCCTTTTAAAGGTACAGTCCCTCTACCTGCAATTTGATATTCAGGTGCCGCAATCGTCAATTGTTCGATAAAAGTATCCCGAATGTGGATATGAATAATATGATCCTTAAGGGCTTCAAAAGCAGCGACCGGGTCATCACCAACACGTCCGACATGCGTTGCATCAAAATTCAATCCAAGTGCCGGATGTTTCACTTCATTCACAAGACGAAGAGCTGTTTTTGTATTGTAAATGCTTTGGCCATAATGTAATTTAAGGGCAAATTTTATCCCTGCATCACCTGCTGCTTGAGCTAATTCCTCTATTGCTAGAATAGAAGCCTCCGTTTTCTCTTCATTATCAGACTCACCAGCACTTCCTACCGTTACCATAGGAATGCCTAATTTGGCCGCTCTCTCAAACACTCTTTTTGTCCGTTCCATATTTTCCGGTACTAATATATTTGTAGCAGCTTCAATACAATACATGTCTAGATCGGCCTCATCAATCACCTTTCTCATTTCATGTAAATCTTCATCACTTGCTGTATCACTTAAGTGCTCTGCCATCCCAACTATAGAAGCTAACTCGATTCCTTTGTATCCACTAAATTTGATATACTCGACAGCTGTTTTTAAATCATATCCGCCAAATAGTACTGAATTAACACCAAGTTTCATGTTTATCTCCCCTTTATCTGATTGTTATCCCAAAAACTGAATCCGTTTACATTCTTAAGGATCCTTTATAGGCTTCCCATCCCTATATCTACATAGTAAATCGAAAAGAATCTTGACTCATTGTTTATTTAGCCTTCGCGATGGTCTATACAGCCATTTATTAATTTATGTTTATCCTTTCACTGCTCCAGCTGTCATTCCAGCCACAATTTTCTTATTAAAGAATATGAACAGAATCAGCGGCGGAATCGAGATTAATAGAACATCTGCGAATAATAAATGCCAGGAAGTTCCATACATACCTATGAAATTATAAAGTGTTAACTGGACGGTTGCATTTTCTGCACCTGGAAAAAAATAAAGCATGTTTTCAAAATCGTTATAAATTTGGATGGACGATAAAACAATAATCGTTGAAGTCACTGGCTTTAATAATGGAAAAATGATTTGGAAGAACAACCTAAAGCTACTGCATCCATCTATTAAAGCAGCCTCATCAAGTTCACGAGGTATGGTTGCCATAAATGCTTTGTATAATAAGCATGCAAACGAGAAATGCAAAGCGGATTCAAGTAAAATAATTCCTGGAAAGGTTTTAAACAATCCAATTGACTGGAGAACCCATATAGTTGGTACAATAGCAGGCGGTATCATTAATCCCATTAGAATGAGATAATTAGCCTTCTCAGTTAATTTACTTGAACGACGCTGTAAAACAAAAGCAGCCATAGAACACACAAGAATTAATATCGCTAACGAACAAATCGTGATAAATGCACTATTAAAGAAGGCTCGAATAACTACGCCATCATTTACAGTAAGAACCTCTTTATAGTTTTCAATAAAGTGAAACGTACTTGGCCAGGATAAATTCATCGCAGCAGCTTCTGTGCTGTTTTTAAGTGAATTAATGATAACAAAGTAAAAAGGGATTCCGAATATAACTAGTGACACCAAAACAGCAAAGGTTTCAATTGATAAAAGTCTTAGATTCTTCAATCCTCCAATTCTCTTTGATCTTGTTTGAGTTTGATAGTTATTTTGAATAACTACATTGCTATCTTCATGCTTGATACTCATATATCCACCTCTTTACGATTAAGCAGTTTAAAAATTGGAAAAGCAATTAAGCCAACAAACAGGAATAAAAGCACATTACCCGCTGTTGCAAGTCCATAAAATCCCCCAGCATATTGTTTATAAACAATCGATGCGAGTAAATCTGTTGTAAATCCTGGTCCACCACCCGTCATCGCCCAAACGAGATCAAAAGTACGTAATCCACCGATTAATGCAAGAATGATAACCGTGTTCATAGCAGGTCTTGATAATGGAAGGGTTAAATGGATAAATTCTTGGAAGGAAGATCCTCCATCAATTTTTAGTGCTTCATAATAATGTTTTGGTATAGCCATAATCCCTGCAATAAAAATAACCGTTGCAATTCCGACACCTTTCCATACGTCTACCATAGCAACTGAAAGTAGTGCGATTTTCGTATCACCCAACCAGTCAATTCCCGGAATGTTTAATAAACCTAACCCTTTATTAATAAGACCTAGTGTAGGATGCATCATGGCTTTAAACACAACCCCAACTGCAATGGTACTTAACAGAACTGGGAAAAAAACGACAGATCTTAAATATCCTTTGTTCCGAATTTTGGAGCAGAGAAAAATAGCAAGCAGGAGCCCAATGACCACTTTTAAGCCCATAGTTGTAAAAGCAAAAATAAGAGTATTTTTAAACCCAATCCGCAGGGAGGGCTCTGAGAAGAAGTTAATATAGTTTTCAAAACCGATAAACTCCCAATCAAAAAGCGTCCATCTTGTTAAGCTAAAGAATATGGACATAATAGTTGGAGTTAAAAAAAATACAGTGTAAATTATCGCTGCAGGTATAAGAAAGGCGTAAGAGTACATGTGTTTTGAAACATTATTCAATATGATCCCTCCTAATTCCTTAAGGAAATAAAGAGGCTAAAACGTAATGTAACAGACATTTTTGTGTCAGCCTCTCCTTCATTTTTTTATCTAACAACTGATTACCAGCCTTCTAGTCCAAGCTGTTGTGCTTGCTTCTCAACATCTTTGTCATACATCTCTGCACCTTCTTTAGCAGGCGTAATGCTGCCACCAACTTGTTGAGTAATTTGTGGTAAGTTAGCACCTTTAATCGGAGAAACGAATTCAAGCGCAGGAGCTACTTTCCCTTCTTCAAAATATGGCATCATTTCTTTAACAGCCGCATATGCGTCATCTGGAATAGCTGCACCTTCAATGACAAATGGTCCAATGTTCTTAGCTTTAGATGCATAAATTTCAAGACCCTCTGGAGAAATAAAGAATTCTAACCATTTCTTCGCAGCCTCAAGGTGTTCTGTTTTATTATTAATAAGGACAGCACTAGGCATCCATGTTGTAAACCCATTTACATCCGGATTATCGCTTGGTTGTGGAAAAACACCAATATCATCCACTTTATCCGGATAGTTTTCTGCAATAATTGGAAGTGCTTGTGTTAACATTGGGTAATGAGCGCCTTTTCCTTCTGCAAGCATTTGAATACCTTGGTCATAGGTTGTTGCATTAAAGTCTTCATTTAAATAACCCTTTTCCCCAACTTCTTGCAGTTTTTCAAATCCTTGTAGAGCAGCTTGGGATGTTGCATATTTTGCTTTACCAGCAGTGTAGTCCTTTGCGAAATTTGGTTCTTGAGCTTGCACATTATAGTAATCAGCAAGCAAAATCAGCTGTGATGTCCAACTAGTCGCATAAGACCCAATGACCGCCGTTTTACCAGATTCTTTAATCTTTTCATTATTGGCCATTAACTCATCCCAAGTCTTCGGAACTGAAAGTCCTAGTTCTTCATATATTTTTTTGTTATAAAGCCATGCACCTACTTGACTAGAAGAAGAAGGAATACCAAAAACTTTTCCATTTTCACTTACTACTTCTTTATAAGAATCCATTACTTTGTCCATAAATGGTTCATTCGTTAGATCAACAAAATGCTGTTCAGGATTAAGTGTTTTTAATAATGAACCGGAGTTAAAAATGGTTAAATCGGCCATATCTCCAGTTGCTAGACGTGTTTTCATAATATTTTCGCCTTCTGGTCCACCTGGGTGTAATTCGACTTTAGTTTTAATATTTAGTTCTTCTTCAATTGCTTTCACTACTGCTTGGAAACCAGGAGTATTGGCTGTTTCTCCCATCAACATTGTAAGTTCAATTGTCCCTTCAGAGTTAGAACTGCCGCTTGATCCACTCGTCTCTCCATTTCCCCCGCTACAACCTGCAAGGATCGTTGAGAGTAACACACCAGTTGTAATGAATTTAGCTAGTTTTGATTTTATTTTCAGCATCGATATTCCCCCTTGATACCAATAGTTTTCACGTCTAACGAATAGTGTAGAAAATTGTTGATACTCGTTGAAACCGCTTACATTTAGTTCGTGAATAAATGTTTTCTTTTTACTCCCCCTGATATGTTCAGTTTAAATCTTTAGTCGTTTTATACACCCCCTTTAAGCATTACATAATTACTTAGTAGATGTTTTTACTATGTGAAAAATGGTATTATGTGAGGTTTATTCTGATAGATCATGTTTGTTGTTCACTAACTACATGATTAATTGAAAGTATTATTGTATAACTTCTTTTTTGACTTGAGGTACTTCTATTACAGCTCCATCCTCCAAATGCGAACGTATAGCTGCTTCAATTACTTCCTGACATGCAAGTGCATCATATCCAGAAGCATCAATTTTGTCTGGGGCAACTCCTTGCTTTACTTGATTGATAAAATGATCCAGTCTATTCTTGAATGTTTGATTAAAACTTCCAACACCAGTCATAATAGAATTTCGAAGTACTAGTTGCTCATCACTTTCATGAGGATAAAAGGTTAATTTTTCATACACATTATCTATTATAAATCTGCCCCTATCACCTGCAACCTCGCAATACTCTATAGGATGTCGCATTGACATATCATAACTTCCTGTCAAATGTCCAACTGCTCCAGATACAAATTCAAGATTAATAGAAGCTGTCGACCAACTCGTCCTTCCTGGTGCCTGTGTTAAAAATGCTTGTACTCGTTTAATCTCCCCTCCAAAATAACGCATAACATCTATAGAATGTGGATGTAACGCTCGAAGGTGGAACCAAGGAGTCATTTCCTTTTGGTTTTTAATAGTAAGCTTCATATTAATGAATAATAGAGTTCCTAACTTACCGCTATCAACTAGCTCTTTGCCTTTATGTGCAGCCGGAACAAAATGATGATTGAGATTACAAGCCAATCGAACATTCTTTTCAGCAGCTAAACGGACCATTTCTCTAGCTTCTTCAATATTATTAGAGATTGGCTTTTCAACGAGTACATCCTTTCCTGCTTCAATCGCCAATATAGTTGGCGTGAAATGATGTCCCCCATTTTCTGTACCTGCTGTAGCAACACTAACAATATCAATTTCTTCATTACTTAACATGGTCTTCATGTCCGTATAGAACCTAATCCCATACTGGTCCGCAATTGCTTTTGCTCTTTCTTCAACCAAATCACATACACAAACAAGTTTAGCATCTGGATTTATCATGTAGTTTTGGCAATGAATTCTACCAATGTTATTAACCCCAACGACAGCAACTTTAAGCATTTTTTGCCCCCTTTTTCGTACAATAATGGATTCATAGTCTATAAGGATTATTGTCTTTTCTTAAGTATGTTCTTTAAAGACATTTAAGGCTTTTCTTGTCTTTATATTAATACATATATTTGGGGACATCATGGTCAATCTCGCCTTCTTTTTGTTCAAAAAGAAATATTAGGAAAGACTATTTTCAAAAA
>DASQMK010000795.1:0-6969 GCA_035645575.1 Metabacillus sp. | reverse complement strand
GGATTTTATCTGGTTTATTTGGAATTGGTGGTGGTTCCCTTATGGTACCAGCGATGCTGCTTTTATTCCGATTCCCAGCTTCAGTTGCGGTAGCCACTTCAATGTTCATGGTGTTTTTATCATCGATTATTGGTTCAATTGCACATATTCAACTTGGCAATGTTGAGTGGTTATGGGTCTTGGGGTTAGCACCAGGAGCTTGGATTGGCGCTAAACTTGGGGCTTATGTCAATCGTCGCCTCAAAGATGGAACAATTATAATGATCTTAAGATTGATTTTAGTTGTGGTAGGGATTCGGTTGATTTTACAGGGTGTATAAATAATGATAATTAGACTAAAAATCCTTTAGGCTATCTCTAAAGGATTTTTTTATATCAATACAATCAATAATAAAAATAGATATTTACAATTAAGAACGGACAGACTAAAAATAATAATTTACATATTAAAATGATAAACCTCAGTTTGATCTTTATTAGGAGGGAAAAAAGTGAAAGTAGGTTTAATCGGCTTAGGTAAGATGGGTTTAAACATTAGTAAAAATTTACTTGACCACGGTCATGAAGTTGTTGCGTTTGATATTAATGAAAGAGCTGTTGATGAGATTAAACAATATGGAGCTAAAGGTACATCTAATTTAGAAGAATTAGTACAATCACTTGATAGCCCTAGAATTGTATGGATCATGGTACCACATAAAGTTGTTGATCAAGTAATTAAAGACGTAAAACCATTGCTATCAAGCGGGGATATCGTCATTGAAGCGGGAAATTCCCATTATAAAGATTCAATGCGTCGATATGATGAATTTAAAGACGTAGGTGTTAGCTACCTTGACTGTGGAACGTCGGGTGGAATGGAAGGTGCTCGCAATGGTGCAAACTATATGATCGGCGGAGATCAAGATGCCTGGAAAATTGTTGAACCAATCTTCAGAGACACGGCAGTTGAAAAGGGATATTTATATACAGGAAAATCAGGTAGCGGCCACTTCTTAAAAATGGTACACAACGGTATAGAATACGGTATGATGGCAGCGATTGGGGAAGGATTCGAGGTCCTTGAAAAAAGTCAATTTAATTATGACTATGAAAAAGTTGCAAGAGTATGGAGCAATGGCTCTGTCATTCGATCATGGTTAATGGAATTAACCGAAAATGCATTCTCGAAAGATGCTAAATTAGATGAAATAAAAGGGGTTATGCACTCTTCCGGTGAAGGAAAATGGACAGTTGAGGAGGCGCTCGATCTTCAAACAGCGACCCCTGTCATTGCTCTATCATTAATGATGAGATACCGCTCTCTAGAAGCAGATACGTTTACTGGTAAGGTCGTTGCAGCATTAAGGAATGAGTTTGGCGGACATGCAGTGGAAAAAAAGAAGTAATTTAAATTGAGATATTGTTCAGATAAAGGTATACCACCATAGTGGTATACCTTTTTAGTGCTATGCATTTATCCTATGGTCATACCTCTCTCTTATACGTTTTATATCTTCTCTAGGCGGCAGGCCAATCGGGAGACTTCCATTTATTATATGTGGTTTACTTCTTTTCTCTGTATCGATGACCTATATAACTGGGTTGGTGGAATTGCTGTTTTGGTAGGTCTAAGAATCCTGCATGGGATGAGTTGGGCTGTTTCCACTACTTCTATTCTTACAGCTATAACAGATATGATTCCCTCTAGTCGCCGAGGGGAGGGGTTAGGTTGGTCAGGAATTGCGATGACGATTGCAATGGCCATCGGTCCAATGTTTGGTATCTGGGTCACAGAAAACCTTTCGTATCATCTTTTATTTCTATTCGCTTTTTGTCTATCAGTGATAGCGCTGGTATTAATACTAGGAGCAAAAATGCCCTTCCAACTGCAATCTAGCTCAAGAAAAATCAGATTTTTTGAAAAATCGGTTTTACCTGTCACGATTACAGTCTTTTTTCTTTTTGTCGCATATGGCGGAGTCACGACCGTCCTTTACAACTGCTACTGATCTTGAGATCGGACTAGGTGCCATTATATTAGGGTGGGTCTCGCAACATACAAGCTATCAAGTATTGTTCATAGTCAGCGCTTTTAGTCAGCGCTTTTGCTGTTGCTTTTTCACTAACCATGTTTCATTTTTTAGTAAAACGCTTGTTAAAAAATAAAAGTCTCCAAAAAATGAAAGTATCACCTTTTCCTACTAAAACAGGTTGATGATTATTACAAATGGTAGGAAGACACAGGTGTTTGTTTGGGAAAATTAACCTTAAATGTTTGACAATTTACTTTTATAAGGTGTATAGTAATTACATTAACTTAATATTTTGATATTTTCTTATCAAGAGAGGTGGAGGGACTGGCCCTTTGAAGCCTCGGCAGCGGACTTTTAAGGTACTGTGCCAATTCCAGTAGCATTTTGCTAGAGATAAGAGGAGCTAGGTATATTGTTGTTGACAATCCCTCTTCTTATTTTAGGAGAGGGATTTTTAGTTTTTGGAGGGATATTAATCTCTACAGTGAAATCGATAGGAGCGTTAATTCACCATTCATTTCCTGCTTTCCATAGATGGATGGGGAAACGTAAATTTTCCGATATACATAAGAAAATAATGCTGTAGGTTTTAATTTCAAATATATTTTAAGGGAGAGAGATTTAATATGACAAAAACGTTAGTAAAAGCTCCATTTAGAGCAGACCATGTAGGAAGTTTATTACGTCCGGAGAGAATTCATAAGGCAAGAAAGGATTTTCAAGTGGGGAATATATCTGCTCAACAATTATACGATATTGAAACAGTGGAAATTAAAAAGGCAGTAGACAAGCAAATTGAAGTTGGATTAAAAGCTGTTACTGATGGTGAGTTTCGCCGCAGATTTTGGCATACGGACTTTTTAGAGCATTTAAATGGTGTAGAGGGCTATGTGCCAAGTAATGGTTTTAAATTCAATGGTGAAGAAACGGAAAGATACGATGTTCGTGTTATTGGGAAAATTTCATTTAACCCGGATCATCCACATGTAAAAGAGTTTATCGAATTTAAAGAAATCGTAGGGGACCGTGCAATTGCGAAACAAACAATCCCTAGTCCAAATCAACTATTTAATGCTGGTATTCGTAATATAGATATTTATCCAGACATTGAAGAATACACCCTTGATGTCATTCAAACATACCGTGATGCAATTAAAGCATTTTATGATGCTGGCTGTCGTTACTTACAATTAGACGATGTGTACATTGCTGGTCTGAATGCACCAGAAATTCCATTCAATGATAGCGGCTTTTCACGTGAAGAATTAATTGATTTAGCATTACGTGTTGTAAATGGAGTTTTAGAAGATAAACCAGAAGATCTCGTTATCACAACTCATCTTTGCCGTGGTAACTACCGTTCAACTTGGGCATTTGAAGGCAGCTATGCTAAAATCGCTCCAACATTATTTGCGAAAGAAAAAGTTAATGGATTTTTCCTAGAATATGATGATGATCGTTCAGGAGATTTCAAGCCTTTAGAACACATTCCAAATGGTGGACCTCAAGTCGTCCTTGGTGTATTCACATCGAAGCATGGCAAATTGGAGGATAAAGAAAACATTAAAGAGCGTGTGGAAGAAGCAACAAAATATGTACCATTAGAGCAACTATGTATTAGTCCACAATGTGGCTTTGCTTCTACTCATCATGGAAATATCCTTACAGAAGAAGAGCAATGGGAAAAGTTAAAGTATATCGTTGATATTTCCAAAGAGATTTGGGGATAAAAACAAAAGCGAACATCACCACTCGATGTTCGCTTTCTTTATTATTATTCTTCTATTTTACTAGTAATATTAAAAGCTACTTTGAACTTACATATAATCATAAACAGAATCTTCAAAATAGAGCCAGTGATAGTATTCAATTTGTGCATCTGACATTTCTGAAATTTGTTTTTCGCTGAATTTTTGTTTGTCTAATAAATTTTTCACTTTTGAATCTCTGGCTACTTTGCTCATTTTAAATCCTCCTTATGTATGAAAAAACCAAGAATAAATCTATTGTTGTAAACGCTTTCTCTAACTTATTAATTTTATTATATATCTCAAATTGAGATAAAACAAATATCAATTTGATATGATTTCTCGAAAACTAATATAGAATTGTTATTTATCGATTAAGCTAATTGTGGAAGATTTGAAAAACTTGCTTTTCGGTAAGTATTGATGGCAATTTTATGGTCATTTCATTTGTCATATAAAAAAATCGCCATTGGCTTTTTACCAAAGCGAATTTTAAATAATCTCAGTTCCAGTTAACACAACACTCATTTCATTCCATAAAGTCCATATTTAATAAGGTCATTAATAATTTCAGCCATTTCCTTAGGTGATTTATCCATTCCATTATTAAGCCATGTTTTGGTCGCATAAATGCTCCCGCTTATAATGAATGTGCTTAAATACTCAGAGAGGTCCTCACTCATTTGTTTTTCGGCTTTAAAGTTTTTCATAAAGAAATCTTGAGCGAAAACCATCACTTTCTTTTGAAATGTTGTGTCTATACTTTCGTTGAGGAGAGTTTGGCATACCTCATGCTTAGAAGCAAAGTATTCTAACAACTTTTCGATCATCTGGCGATCATCTTCATCATTTTCAAAATTACATTGGCTTAGGTAGCCAGTCATATCGTCAATGATTTCGTTTTCAATTTTATCAAGAAGATCAAATTGATCGGTGTAATGGGAATAAAACGTAGATCGATTAATATCTGCTAGTTCACAAATCTCCTTCACTGTAATGGAAGAAATCTGCTTTTCTTTTAGATGCTTCATCAGACTATCTTTTAAGACCATTTGCGTATATTTTTTACGTCGATCTAGCTTTGAAGTAGACATAGTAATCACCTTTTCATTTGCGATATCCAACACATTTTATGAATGTGTTGTTCAAATAACGGATGAAGCTAAACTGATTGTTGAATAGCCAACACCGTGTCAATATAATGATAGAGTGAACAAGAAAATATGGCAAGAGAGGGTGAAAATTTATAAACATCGCAGCACAAATTATAAAACATAAAAAAGCAGTCGTTATCACTTTCATGATCCTTAGTATCATCTGCTCTTTAGCAACACTAACTGTATCGGTAAACTATGATATGACGGATTATTTGCCAGAGGATGCTCAGTCAACAATCGCGATGGAGATCATGGAGGAGGAATTTGAGGGAAGTGTTCCGACGAATCGAGTCATGATCAATGATGTGACCATCCAGGAAGCTCTTGCTTTTAAAAAGGAACTGGCAGCAGTTGATGGTGTATCAGATGTTACATGGTTAGATGACGCGATTGATATAAAAGCTCCACTCGAAATGGCTGATGAAGAGGTTGTTGAAACCTATTATAAGGAGGGTAAAGCATTATTTTCGTTCAGCATTCGTGATGGGGATGAAGTAGCGATTACCGATGAAATCTATGACCTTATTGGTGAAGAAAACGCTATGGCAGGGGAATCTCTTAATACGGCTACACAACAAAAAATGGCTGGAACAGAATCAATGTATGCGGCTGTTTTATTAGTTCCGATTATTATTATCATTTTAGTCGTTTCCACAACTTCCTGGGTTGAACCAATATTATTTTTAACGGCGATTGGTGTATCGATCTTAATTAATATGGGGACAAATATCTTTCTTGGAGAGGTCTCTTTTGTCACACAATCGGTTGCCCCAATTTTACAGCTTGCTGTATCTCTTGATTATGCTATTTTCCTGCTTCATAGTTTTTCAGACTATCGAAAGAGAATAGCAGACCCTCAAGAAGCAATGCAGCTTGCAATGAAGAAATCTTTTTCAGCGATCACGGCTAGTGCGTCAACCACCTTTTTTGGATTTATTGCATTATCCTTTATGAACTTTGAAATTGGTTCTGATTTAGGGATCAACCTAGTAAAAGGGATCCTACTTAGCTTTATAAGTGTGATGGTCTTCTTACCTGCAATTACTCTTTTGTTTTATAAATGGATTGATAAAACTAAGCACAAACCATTACTCCCTAGCATAAAGAACAAAGGAAATGCTGTGGTAAAATTGAAGATTCCAAGCTTGCTTCTAGTCTTCTTACTAATAGTACCGGCATTTCTAGCACAAAGTGAGACGGATTTTGTCTATGGAATCGGGGATCAACCGGAAGAAACAAGAGCTGGAAGTGATTTAGCAAAAATAAAAGAAAACTTTGGTGAAAGCACACCACTTGTATTACTTGTGCCAAAAGGAGATATTGCCAAAGAAGAGGAGTTAGTCCAAGAATTAGAAAGCACCGAGCATGTGTCTAGTGTTCTAGCTTATGTCAACACGGTCAGTACTGCAATTCCTCCTGAATATTTGGACCCATCTGTAACAGAGCAGTTTTATTCAGAGAACTATTCTCGAATGATTCTTCAAACAGAAACGAAAAACGAGGGAGAAGAGGCATTTCAGTTAATCGAACAAGTCCATAATACGGCAGAAAGCTATTACGATAATGTCTATTCTGTTGGAGAAAGCGTGACATTGTATGATATAAAAAATACGGTTCAAAGTGATAATAAATTAGTGAATCTATTAACAATCATCACGATTGCACTTGTCCTGATCGTCACGTTTAAATCGATTTCGATTCCTATAGTGCTTCTTCTGACGATTCAGACAGCTGTTTGGATTAATCTCTCGGTTCCTTACTTTACCGATTCTTCATTAGTTTATGTCGGGTATCTATTGATCAGCATTATTCAGCTTGCAGCGACAGTTGATTATGCCATTCTTTTAACAGATTCTTATAAAGAGTATCGTGAGGAAATGTCTGCACTTGAAGCAATGAAGAAAACACTTGAAGAGAAGATTTTCTCAATTGGAATTTCTGGTGCTATTTTATCCAGTGTAGGGTTCATATTATGGATAACATCCTCGAACCCGATCGTTTCTTCAATCGGATTACTGCTAGGAAGAGGGGCACTACTTGCCTTTATTA
>DASQMK010000794.1:0-10693 GCA_035645575.1 Metabacillus sp. | reverse complement strand
TTACGGTGCTTTGTTTTTACTTGCAGGAGCTGATGTAAGCTGTGGGTCATTTTTGGATTTTTAATTAAATAGTCTACAACTTGTGAGACAGAGCCGTCGGCTTGATACTTTCCATAAACCTCGTACAAATAGTCATTTGTTTGTTGATCCCGCCCAATTAAATGATCAATGCTTACCTGGAAAGCATTACTTAATGACAATAGATATGACAGATCTGGAGCTTGCTCACCTGTTTCAAGCCGTGTAATAACAGGTCTTGAAACATTGATTTTCTCCGCTAATTGTTCCTGTGACCATCCATTTTGCTCTCGATAAAATTTTAGATTCATTTGGAATTTTTCTAACTCTCTCATAGAACTAACAATTCCCTTCTCCAAGATTACTGTTATCGTAAAGTAGAAAAGGAATAGGGGATGTTCTAATATAAAACAATATAGGTAATGTTCTTATTACGTACAAAAATAGATATTTAGACCTATATTAAGCATATCGAAAAAATATGATGAAAGAAGGAGACAAACGATAAATTTTCCCCGTATTTCGCCATTTTTCACGATATTTCATCATAACTAAAATTTAGAAATGATAAAAAATGGAATATACTTACAATGGACTTACAGATAAAAACAAGAGAAATGAGGGTATAAGATGAACGGTTATAAGCTGAAGTCAATCTATCTACAACAAAATGCAAATAGTCCAATGCACGTAAAAGAGAATGCTACACAAGATCTCGTCGTATTAAGGGTAGGTGATCAAGAAGTAGGAACAAATAACTATCATCATTTTCGAGTACCTAAAGACGCGACAGTCGATATTCGGTATGAAGCTATCGACCAAAAAAGTATACTTAGAATCATCTTTCAGCTAGAACAACGAAATTTATCCATTCAATACTTTACATGGAAGGAGGACAAACAATTATATATAGACACACCTCTTGATGATAAAATCATTCAATCTCATGCCTTTCAACTTATTCTTCAAAGTATAAGCTTCACAGGAGAAAATCATTTTTCATACCTTGTCAATTCCCTACAACGATTATCTGATCAGTTTTCTTAAAAAAATGTATGAGTTTTTAAACGTTAATTTAATAATCTAAAGTCAGAAGAGAAGTGTTGAACACTTCTCTTTTTCAGTCTTCACTCAAGATGAATTTCCTGTTTAAGTAATAACGTAATTACCATTTAAGTAACCTGCTGTTTTCATCTTGATAAGAACAACTTAACCCAATTACATCAACAGATTCGTCCCTTTTAGTAGAGAAAGCTATTTTAAAGAATTGATAAATAATAAAAAAAACACTTGAAATTTAGAATGCGTTTTCATATGATAATAACAAAGGTAATTACTTTTTAGAAAAGATCACTATGAATATAACTAACCATTACGGAGGGAATAAACATGAAATATTTTTTAGACAGTGCCAAAATTGAAGAAATTAAATACGCATATGAAAACTGGGGTATTGATGGAGTAACGACAAATCCACGTCATATTATGAATAGCGGCAAACCTTTCTTAACAGTCTTAGATGAATTAGGAAGTGAATTTAAAGGTGTAGAAAATTTCCCAATCTCAGCCGAAATTAATCCACATTTGGATGATGCAAAAGAAATGGTTCTAGAAGGAAAGAAAATTGCTTCTCTTTCATCAAACTTTATCATTAAAATACCTTGTACAGAGCCAGGTTTAATCGCTGCTAGAGAACTAGAAAAAGAGGGCATTCGTACGAATGTTACACTTGTATTCTCCCCTTCACAGGCATTACAGCCGGCAAGAATTGGTGCAAAGTTCGTTTCTCCATTTGTAGGATGGAAGGAAAATAGTGGGGAAGACACAGATCAATATATTAAAGATATTGTTGATATCTATAAAGGATATAACTATGATACAGAAATCATTGTTGCTGCACTTCGTAACGGAAAACAAATTGTTGATGCTGCGAAAGCTGGAGCACACATTGTAACATGTGGATTTGATGTTTACAAAAGCAGCTTCTATCATGCGTTTACTGATTACGGCTTGGATGTATTCCGTAAAGCTTGGGACAATACGGTGCAAGAAGTTTCGTTAAAATAATAAGAGTCTTTAAAAAAATCCCTCAAAGATGTAAACTTTGTTCTTGCTTAGGAAATTATAAAATGCTTGAACTGTGGATAACTACTTCGACATCCAGCTCCAGCGCCTAGCCCCTCGAGGTCATAAGCTAATATAGAATAGAAGGCAAAGGACGCCTTCTATTCTAAATCATCTTATTTGCCCTAGGCTGACCAAGGCGCTTGTGCTTTTGTTCTTTGAGGGGCTTTAACAGTCAGACTGTATGGAGGTAATTCCTTTGAATAAATTTGAACACTTAAAAACATTAAATCATCATATCTCTTTTTACCATGTTAATGAAACTGCTTTTGCTCCATATGGAAAAGTAATAAATAACTATAATTTTGAAGAATTAGATCCATACATGAATCAGCAGGACATTCCTAAAGAAGGAAATGTTTACGTTCCATCTGTTACCGAGATGGAAGAGACAGTAATTAAGGAACAAATCCAAAGCAATTTCTATGGTCAATTACCGATTCAGATTGGTTATTGTAATGGTGTTAATTCGACTTTAAATGGTCTTGAGTATCATAAATGCAGCGAGATTAATTATGCTTTGACTGATATTGTCCTCTTACTAGGAAAATTACAATCTATTAAAAATAATCAATATGATGCTAGCGATATTGAAGCCTTCTTTATTCCAAAAGGAACAGCGGTAGAGCTATATGCGACAACTCTTCACTTTGCACCATGTAAAATAAGTGATAAAGGATTTAAAGTAGTTGTGGTTTTACCAGAAGGAACAAATCAGCCATTGAAAAAAGAGATTGTTAAAAGAACAGAGGAAGATTCGTTATTATTTATGACGAATAAATGGTTGTTGGCCCATCCGGATCGAGAATTATTGATTAGTCGTGGTGCCTATCCAGGAATAAAGGGAGAAAACATTCAAATTTATTACTAAAAAACAAAATGGTAAATGTCAATTACAGAAAAATCTACTTTGTATATGATAAATTTAATAAAAAATAAGGGAGTATTAAATTTATGGAGATGTCAAATATTTGGTTCACGCTCTTATCTTGCGTTTTCTTTATGGGCTTAGTAGGTTGGATCTCATATTTAAAAACTAAAGGAGATGTAAGCGATTCCACAGGTTACTTTTTGGCGGGACGTGGCTTAACAGGTACATTTATTGCAGGGTCTTTATTGTTAACGAATTTATCGGCAGAACAGTTAATAGGCCTTAATGGTCAGGCTTACCGAACGAACTTATCAAATATGGCCTGGGAAGTAACAGCAGGTTTTGCCGTTGTCATTATGGCACTCTATTTACTTCCGAAGTACTTAGGTGGTGCTTTTACAACGTTACCAGGTTTTTTAAGTTCACGTTATGATGAAGGTGTACGTCGTCTTTCTGTTTTATTATTTATGCTGGGGTATATATTGGTTACAGTTCCATCTGTTTTATATTCTGGGGCTTTAGCAATATTACAGCTTTTTGATGTACCAGCCATGTTAAATATTTCATATGAAGAGTCCATATGGCTAATCGTTTGGGTTGTTGGAATAATCGGTGCAGTTTACGCCATTTTCGGTGGATTGAAAGCGGTAGCAGTATCAGATACGATTAATGGGATCGGATTATTAATTATCGGTGTTCTTGTGCCAGTTTTAGGATTTATTACTCTCGGAGATGGAAGCTTTGCAGAAGGTGTCAAAACCGTTATAAAGGCAAATCCGGAAAAATTAAATGCAATTGGCTCTAGTACTGACTCTGTCCCATTTGGAACGATATTTACAGGAATGATTTTAGCAAATCTGTTCTATTGGGGGACAAACCAATATGTCATTCAGCGTACACTCGGTGCAGCAAGTTTAGCTGAAGGTCAAAAAGGTGTACTTTATTCAGGATTTTTTAAGCTGGCTATCCCATTTTTTATGATGGTTCCAGGTTTAATTGCCTTCCAACTGTATGGTGAAGGGATGAATCCAGTTGACTTAGCGTACCCGGCACTAGTAGCGGATGTTTTACCATTGTATATGTCAGGATTCTTTTTAGCTGTATTACTTGGAGCAGTTTTAAGCTCGTTCAACTCATTACTAAACTCGGCTGCTACGATGTTTGCACTAGATATTTATAAACCTTTAAAGGAAAATGCAACAGATCGGGAATTAATTCGTGTTAGTAAAATTTTTGGGACTGTTATTGCGTTAGTGTCATTTTTCATCTCCCCAATGCTCATGAATGCACCTGATGGATTATGGGATTTAATTCGTCGTTTTACAGGATTTTTCAACATCCCAATTATTACAATTGTCCTAGTAGGCTTACTGTCTAAGCGTATTCCAGCACTTGCGGCAAAAGTGGTTATTGTATTCCACGTTATTACGTATTATATGCTGGTTTGGGGATTAGACCAACTCTTTGGCTTCCAGATTACGATTAACTTTATCTATGTTTATGCAATTTTATTCTGTGTTGAAGTTGCGATTATGATGGTGATTGGAAAAATGAAGCCTATGAAAATTCCATATGTCTTTAAGTCAAATGCTCAAGTTAGTCTTGTGCCTTGGAAGTATTCATTACTTGTTACAGTTGTTTTATTAACGCTGATCGTGATGACATATGTAGTGTTCTCACCTATAGGGCTGGCTTACGGTGAAGCTATTGTTTCTCCAATTTTTTGGCCAGTAATGATATCGGTTACAATTATTGCTGTAATACTGGGCATTTTATCAGTGAAGAGTTGGATTAAAAAATACTCCAATTATTTAAACAATCAACAATCAGAAACCGGAAAGAAAAGTAAAAAACTTGCTTAGTAGAATGAGGGTCTGTTCAGTTTGTCAGACTCTCTTCTATGAAACTAGCTTGAAAGAAGGCGAGAGGATTGAACATGATAGGCACTCATTTAAATACAGAAATGGTATTAGAAGTTTTTGAGGACGGTTTTGAATTAGCGTGGAATGGTGAAATATTGTTAAAGCATTCATCTACTAAGCCTTTTGTTTTTGTAGGGTATGGGGAAGAAAAAATAGACATGTATCGTGGTAATTTTGATATCCGTGATTATGTCATTGAGAGAACAGCCCTTCGATATGCAAAGACACTCGTAAATGAGGATGGAACAGCTTTTCTGTCTCTTAGTAAACATAAAGGAGAAGATCTGACAGTAACCTTCTCGTTAAAAATGGAAAATAGTCAAGCTGTACTAAAGGTTGTTGAATCACAAGAAAGTGTTAATCGATTTTGGATTCGTGTTGAAGCCGATCAAAATGAAAAAGTGTATGGTTGTGGTGAACAGTTGTCTCATTTTAATATGAGAGGAAAAAACTTCCCACTTTGGACATCAGAACCAGGTGTTGGAAGAAACAAAAAAACCTATGTTACATGGCAAGCAGATGTGAAGGATAAAGCGGGCGGAGATTATTACAACACAAATTTTCCGCAACCAACTTATGTTTCAAGTAATAAATATTATTGTCATGTTGAAACAACAGCATATGCAGATTTCGATTTTCGCCAATCAGATTTTCATGAATTACAAATTTGGGAAGTACCAAAGGAAATTATTTTCGAAGGTGCATCCTCCTTTCTAAGTTTAGTAGAAAGGATCACAGCACGCTTCGGACGTCAGCCGGAATTACCAGAGTGGACCTATGATGGAATTTGGCTCGGAATCCAAGGTGGAACAGATATCGTAGAAGCGAAGCTTGAGAAAGCTTTAGCTAAGGGAGTAAAGGTCGGTGGTGTTTGGTGCCAAGACTGGCAAGGTAAGCGGATCACCTCTTTCGGTAAGAGATTAATGTGGAACTGGAAGTGGAACCCAGAGGAATACCCAAATCTTGATAAAAAAATTCATGAGTGGAAAGAAAAAGGTATCCGATTCTTAGGTTATATTAACCCTTATGTAGCGGTAGAAGGGGACCTTTATCAATACGCAAATGAAAAGAGATATTTGGCATTAAATCAAACAGGTGAAACATACCTTGTCGATTTTGGTGAGTTTTATTGTGGAGTTGTTGACTTTACAAATCCTGAAGCCTTTGAATGGTATAAAAAAGTCATTCAAGAAAATATGCTCGATTTCGGAATCGATGGTTGGATGGCTGACTTTGGTGAGTATTTACCAACAGATGTCGTCCTTCATAATGGGGTTGATGCCAAAATTATGCATAATGCTTGGCCGGCACTGTGGGCAAAAGTCAATTATGAGGCGGTTAAGGAAGCAAATAAATTAGGTGAAGCAGTTTACTTTATGCGTGCAGGCTATACAGGAGTACAAAAATATTGCACACTTCTTTGGGGTGGCGACCAAAGTGTAGACTGGTCAATAGATGATGGCTTAGCTTCAGTCATACCAGCTGCATTGTCTTCAGGTATGATCGGCTGTGGCCTACATCATAGTGATATCGGTGGATATACAAGTCTACACGGCAATAAACGTTCTAAGCAATTATTGATGAGATGGGCAGAGATGGGAGCATTTACGCCAGTTATGAGAACCCATGAAGGAAATCGTCCAGATGATTGCTTCCAATATGATGATGATGATGAGTCACTAGATCATTTAGCAAAAATGACACAGATTTATGTGACATTATCTCCATACACAAGATCACTCGTGAAGGAAAACGCAGAACGCGGGATTCCAGTACAGCGCCCGTTATTTATGCACTATGAACAGGATGAAAAAGCTTACGATATCCAATATCAATATTTATATGGCAGAGACTTACTTGTTGCCCCAGTCCATCAAGAGAATCAAAAAGAGTGGAACGTATATTTACCAGAAGATGAATGGGTCCACCTCTGGACTGGTCAGGAATATAAAGGCGGAGAGGTAACCGTAGCTGCTCCAATCGGAAAACCCCCAGTATTTTATCGTAAACATTCTGAGTGGAAAGAAACATTTCTAAAAGTAGCTAATATTTAATATGAGAAGGTTGTTGAATATACTCAACAACCTTTTTTGCACATTCTTCCACTATGAATTAACTTATTTTTTGTAACAGGTAAATTCAGAAATAAGATAGGTATGTATGTTATAATAGTCATGATGAATAGTTGTTGTAATAGCTGGAAGAGGTAAGGTGTATGAGTTGAAAGGTTCCAGCTTTATGGGGGAAAATCAACTCACCATATGCAGGATGAAACCTTGAAATGGACAAACTATCAAGTTGGAAGAAAACCTAAACATCGTTAACAAGACGTTTTGACCCATACTAAGTGATATAAGATTAATAAACATCATTTATATCTAAGTTATTACCGAAAATTCATTTCTTTTATCTTTACTTATAATGATTGAAAAGTGGTAGCGGAAAGGAATGTTAGCATTGGAAACAAGAGTAGATCCCACTAAAAATATCGCTCTATACCTTCAAGTAAAGGATATTTTAATTAAGCGCATTCAAGAAAAAATATGGGCACCAAATTCATTGATTCCAACAGAACAAGAATTAATGGAAGAGTTTAATGTTAGTCGAACAACATTGCGTCAAGCTATTTCCATTCTAGTGCAGGAAGGTTTATTAGAAAAAAAGCAAGGAAAAGGAACGATTGTAAAATCGCAGCAACTTACGGGGAATGGACGATTAAAGGGTTTTGCTGAAGAAGCAATTGAAAAGGGCTTGACCCCAAAATCAAAATTACTGCGAATAGAATTAAAAAAGGATTTGTATCATGAAAAATCACTGTTAGATATCCCTGAAAATGAGGAAATCTTAGTGATAGAGCGGATACGTTTTGCTGATCACGTACCAATTGCTATAGAACGGACATGCTGGCCTTCACATATTGGAAGACTGTTTAAGAACCAGGATTTAGATAGCGCGAAATTCTATGAGATCTTAGAAAACAATGGGATTATATTAAAGCGGGCTCAGGAGAAGATCTCAGCCATTAATGCCACGTTATATGAAGCAGACTTATTAGGGATTCGCGGTGGTGAAGCATTGTTAGAAACAGAAAAAATTAGCTACGGTCTTGATGATCGAGCAATTGAATTTTCTAAAGTGAAATTTCGAAGTGATAAATACCACTATAATATTGAACTTACTAGATAAAACATACGGCAAATATGAAAAAGAAAAGGCAGACAGTGATGTTAATCATTGTCTTTTTTAATGGGGATTGAATCCCATTGATACCTAGTGAAAAGCTGAATTAATTCCTTTAAATAATAAAAAAATGAAGAAAATGCTTGAAATATTGTAGACGTTTACATATTATAGAATTAAAGATACCTACTTTTATGTAAAAGGTAACTATGAATATTCAATTTAAAGAAGCGAGTTCCTATTTTAAAAAGGAAAAAAAGTTGTAGTTATAAAGATAGTGATCTATTTTAATTTGTAATAATCAATAATGCGAAGCTTGAAAGAGAAAAGGAGAATAGTTGATGTCAAATGCAGTTGTTTTATATCTTCCAATAGGGAGAAAGACATTCGATTTAGAAGCAGCAGAAACGTATCGCAAGCAAAGTATGAAATGGTTGGAGGAAAGCGGCCATACGATTGTTGCACCAAATGAAATTCTTACTTCAGTAGAGGAGCTTGAACAATTTTTGCAAACAGAAGCTGCATCTGAAATTGATACGATACTATATCAAAGTGTTACATTTGCAGATGGTGAATTCATGGTAAAGACCCTTGAGTATTTCAAGGAACCTGTGATCGTCTGGTCTGTTCGTGAACCTAGTGTAGGTGGACGTTTACGATTGAATTCGTTAACAGGTGGAAATAGCACAAGCAATGTACTACGCAATCATAGACACCCATTTGCGTTTGCCTTTGGGAATCCGGATGAGGAAAAGTTACAAAAGGAATTGATTCAAAAATTTGATGTAATGCGTGTTCTCAAATCTTTGAGTCAATTAAAAATGGGTGTCGTTGGTGATTACCCTCCTGGATTTTTTTTCTCAGATGCAAATGAGGATGAATTAAAGAAAGCGTTAGGTGTAACCCTTCATAAAATGGATTTGCAGGAAGCCTTTAAGAAATGTGTTGAGCTTCCTGAGGAAGAATGGATTGGGGAAATCAACCGCGCAGAACAACAAGTCATTGGCTTAAACCGTGAGGATGAAACGGTTAAAAAATTTGCTCAGTTCTCAACATACGTAAAAAAGCAAATTGAGGAAGAAAACATTAAGTCAATTGCAATGAGATGTTGGCCTGACTTTTTCAATGATTTAGGGGCAGCACCATGCTCTGTTCTGTCACAGTTTACAGAGGATGGAATGGTCTCTTCGTGTGAATCCGATATTCACGGATCTATTTCGATGTATATTTTACAAGAATTAACTGGAGGAGGTTCACCGTATTTAGGAGATTTAGTCCATGTAAACGAGGAGAAAAATTCCGTTGTTTTTTGGCATTGTGGCGCTGGAGCCTATTCACTTGCACACCCATCTACAGGAGCAACAGCTGGCTTACATCCAAATCGGAAAATTGGATTTGCGATGGACTTTGGTTTAAAAGCTGGAGAAGTGACAATTTTCCGTGTAAGCCATACACCTGATGGATACCGACTGCTCGTCATGAAAGGGGATGCACTCGATGTCGAACAACCTTTTACTGGAACATCTGTGGAAGTAGCATTAACAACAGATGTTACCAGTACCCTTTATGACCTCATGAATTCGGGATATGAACCGCATTTTGCATTAGTATATGGTGATGTAACAAAGCAATTAATTGAGCTCGGTCGTTTGCTTAAGTTAGACACGGACGTATTTATCTAAAATAAATGGTTGTTACTTCCCTTAAATCTTAGTACATGAAGGGAGTTTATCTAGTGGGAAGTAGAAGCAAACCTACAAAAAGCATTTCACTATATATCCGAGTGAAGGATGCGATAATCAAACAGATTCAAGAAAAGAAATGGAAACCAAATGCCATGATCCCGACTGAAAATGAGCTGATGTTAGAGTTTGATGTCAGCCGAACAACGATACGGCAAGCTGTTTCACTCCTTGTACAAGAAGGTATCTTAGAGAGGCAGCAGGGAAAAGGAACGATTGTAAAGCCGCAATTATTTGTCGGAAGCTTATCAAAGCTAAAGGGTTTTGCAGAGGAAGCTAGAGAAAAGGGAATGATCCCAAGCTCAAAAGTATTAGTAGTAACATCGAGCGGAGATTTCCCTTATGAAAAGTCTATACTCCAGGTACCAATGGGAGAGAAGATATTTGTCATTGAACGTCTGCGCTTTGCTAATCAGACACCAATTGCAATTGAACGCTCCTTTTGGCCCGGAGATATTGGAGAATTATTATCGAGCCAAGATTTAAACGACTCAACTTTTTATGAAATATTAGAGGAAAACAATATTTTTTTGAAGCATGCAAAAGAAAGAATATCAGCAGTAAATGCAACACTATTTGAGGCTGACTTGCTTGGGATACGGGGAGGTCAGGCGATGTTGAAAATGGAAAGACTCAGCTTTGGCAATGGAGATAGACCAATCGAATTTACCACAACAAAATTCAGCAGCGAAAAATACAAATATCATATTGAGCTTATGAGATAAAAGAAGGAGTGGGAATATTGACAACAATAACAACAGAACAATACGGATTATATATTAATGGACAATGGGAAAAAACAATGGAATTTATGGACGTGTTAAATAAATATAATC
>DASQMK010000793.1:0-6701 GCA_035645575.1 Metabacillus sp. | reverse complement strand
GAATTTGCAAATACCGCTTGTTGTTCTGTTCCTAATTGTGGAACTGGTGCAACCCCAAAGTTAATTCCAGCATCTTCCCATTGCTGTAACATCCAAGGTCCATTTAAGTGCATTGCATTTTTCCCTTGCAAGAACATTGTTACTTCTCCATCTTGCTGTACGTCAGCAGGTGAAACTTGATATTTTTCAATTAATTCTCTTTGAAATTGCAATGCCTCAACGACAGGCTCAGATGTAAAGTTTACCTTTCCATCTGCAATTAGCTGACCACCATTTTGATTAACAATCGTTGGAAAGATAAACTGCTGTGGCCATAGTGTAGGCACAACAAATCCGTATTGTTGCATGTCCTTGTCTGTTAACTTTTCAGCATAATCCACAAATTCTTCTCTCGTTTGTGGAGGTGTATCTGGGTCTAATCCAGCTTTTTCAAATAAGTCCTTATTCCAATAAAACATTAATGGATGAATATCAAGTGGCACACCATAAAGATTCCCATCAAATGTTGCACCTTCCCAAGCATTCTCGTGATATTGTTCTTTTGTGACAGTCTCTCCTAAAACATCATTTAAGCTTTTTAATGCGTCTTTTGCCGCATAATTAACGATCTGATCACCATGCATGATAAGTAACTCTGGCATATTTTCTTTTCCACTTATAGCTAAATCGACCGTTTTATAATACTCAGATTGTGGAACAATCTGTAGATCGACCATATACTCCTCTTGAGATTTATTATACTCTTCAACAATTTCTTTCATTTTTGGGCCATCAGGTCCAGAGAAAGGTGCCCAAAATGTTATTTTAGTGGCATTACTTTTAGAGTTTGATGTTGAGTTTTCTGATTGGCCATCACCACCAGAACAGGCAACTAAGGCAAAGATCATGAAACAGACCATTAAAAGACTAATTAATTTTTTCATCTTTGTTCCCCCGCTTATCAAATTTATAACTGCTTAATTACTAATGATTTCATAGAATCTAAAAATATAATTGGATTCTATTTATTACACAAAATCTGTTTGAAACATTTTTTATGTTTCGTTGATTATTAATATAACGCTTACAAAAATAAACGTCAATACATTAATACAAAAATAATGTAACATAAATATAAAAGATCTCATTAATTACAAAAATTATGTAATAAATGAGATCTTTATGCGCTTATTTTAGGAATAAATCATTCTCATCACAATATCTTGGTCGTAATCACCAAACCCTTTACCAAACAAATTAATTCCGCCTACATTCACAGCATCTGATTTTACTCCTACTTTTAGCTCAATAAATCTTTGATCATGAAAGTTAATGTCGTTTAATGTCACAGGAGAAACCTTAACATCATCTAAATAGCTTCCAGTATAATCAATCTTCCAATTCTTTAACAAACCGTATTGTGTATGATTATCCCTTAACCAAGAAGGATTTAGTTTTCCTCTTCTATCGCCAAAATCGCCAGGGCATGTCCATGTGCAAATTTCCTTTCCGTTGATCCAAACTGTAATATCAGATGGCCAATTATGATCATAGTTTGGAGCTTCTGAGCAAAGTTCCATAGAAAATTGAAGAGACTGCATTTTTGCACTGCTTGGAATACTTACAGGAAATCGGTAGGTTAGAAATCCTTTTCGAAACCAGATTAATTGAGCTGTTATACGGTCCGGGTAATAAAATAATGACTTGTCGTCTTCCGGCTGTACAACCCCATTTTGGTTGATAATTCCACAAGTGGGCGTGATATCACAATCAACATAATGTCCAATTGGCATTTCTAATTCAACATAATTTTTGGGGTCGTTATGTCCTACACTAAGGTTTAGAATCATATGTATATCATCAAAATTTCTCGAACATACTTTCATCTTTCCTCTTGTTGCCGGTTGCAATTCTGTGTAGATTAGTCCCGATACTTCCAAAACCCTTATGTTAGATGCAATTGTTGAAACAGGTAATTCAAGCTTTTCAGCAATTTCAATTATATTCATTTTTTTAAAGTTTAATAACTTAAGAATATCTATTCTAATTTCTGATGCTAAAGCATGGGCAACCTTAATTAAACGATCAGACTCATCAATTGTAAGCTCTAACACGAGTAGCCCCCCTGTAAATTTTTTATTTATTATACCTTTTTTTCGCGTTAAATAAAACTAACCGTAAAAAACAAAATGAGAATAACTCAATGTGGAGCATCCCACTGTGAGTCATCCTCATATTTTTATGACATCAAGTCTTATTTTTTATTCATCATTTTCGCAATTGTATTAAAATCTAATTTTTCGTTACCGTTAACAATTGATTGTACAATTTTATCTTCCATTTGTTTGTTAACTGGTTTATTGGCAATCTTAGAAACTCGTTGAATGACGCTTCGAACAGTTTTTTCATCTTTAAAGTTTGCACCTTGTAATGAGTTAGCTAATGCGAAAATATCATTCATATTTACGCCAGTTTTACCTTCAAGATTCTTAAAGAATTTGCTATCCATTTTCCCGCCTCCTTAATTCATGATATATCGTATGGTATTTCACTTAAAATGTGATAAAAAAGTCATCTTTTTAATAAAATCAAAGGTTTCACATTAGAAAAACTTGGCTATTCGCCGAGTCCAAATGGTGAAAGCCTTAGTTTTTCTTATACTATCGTCCAAAAATTTTATACTTTTTGACAGTATAAAAAGACGAAAGTACGAGCATCTACTTCGCTCGTACTTAGTTCGTCAATAAATCTTCATATTATTAGTTATAAAAAGAAGCACCAACAATGATTAAAAGGATGAATAATACTACGATTAATACGAAAGAATTTCCGTAGTATCCACCACCATAACCATAGTTACCTCCACCATAGCCGTAACCCATGTGCTAAGCACCTCCTCTACCCTAACTTCAATATAATTTATGTAGAGAATGAAGAAGCGGTGTGGACGAATATACAGTGTATTTGGTTTAATTTTTCTTTGCTTTTGCTTTCACCCAATTCTCATATTCCATTGCGATCATTTCCATCCGGTGTTCAAAGTCTTCAGCCCCTTGGTCTAAAGTATTCAATTGACGATTCATGTCTAACAATTTCCTGTCTTCTCCAGCTTGGATATGATCATGCTTTCTCATGGTTGAATCTAGCAATCCTTCAAAAATAAACTCTAAAATACTCATACGTTCCCTCCTATTTCTGTCTATTTCAAATCATCATCATAGTAGTCTGCATACAAATTTCCATTGGAATCGATTTGACCAAGAAATACATCTTTCACACTTCGTTTTTTCTCTTGAAGCTTACTTTTTACCCAATCAATTGTATATCCTCCCTCATAGATCGTTTTTTCTAAGAAGCGTCCATCCATGATAACCGTTAGAGGTGTTTTCAATTTTTCCCCTTTTCCGAAAAAGTCTTCCCATTTTGTTGGCTGCTTTTCTTTTTTCAATAAAACACTTAACTCTCCATTAGTCTCTAAGATGGCAAATTCTACATCTGATACTTGAAAAATGTTTTTCTTGCGAAGCTGTTCGAGCAGCTCATCTATGCTATATTTTTCGTGCCTCAAATTTTTTTCCAATATTTCCCCATCCTGAATAAAAGTTGTCGCTTTTCCTTCAACAATATCTCGAAACTTTTTGCTTTTTAATGAAACATATGAGATCACAAAGGGAAATAACGTCCATATTAAAATTGAAATTACTCCGTTTACGATATTTAATTCAACATCCATTGTGATGGTTCCAGCAATATCACCAACTGTAATGCCAGCAATGTATTCAAAAAAAGATAGTTTGGATAATTGCTTTTTCCCTAATAACTTCGTAATTAAAAATAATCCAATGATAATACAAAATGAACGAATAACCACTTCAATCCAATTCGGCATATTTCTTTCACCCTTCTTGTGGAATAAATGATGAATATAGTATGTGTTATAACTGTAAAAATATGTTATTCGTCTGTTTTCAACTAAAAAGAAAAAGAGACTACCATTTAACAAAAGTAGTCTCACCATTTAAACCTATACAAGCTGGTTGGAATTACACTCGTTTATTTTTCTTTCCACAACCACAGCCAGTCTTTTTTACCTTTTTAGGTCTTGACACAGAGATCGATTGATTTGAGTTAGTCGGTCTACCGGAAGGATTTAAATTTGCCTTTTTCATGATTATCCCACCTTCCTAACGAATTAATAAATCTTATAGACGTTAGATGAATGAAAAACTGATTGCTTTTAACGTCTACAGGATTTCAACTTCTATATCTCATCCTATGTGAAAATATTTTTTTGTTTCTATGTGATTTGCCTATTCTACTAATTTACCTACAATAGATTCAATAATTCCAGCAAGCCCTGCTATGGCTAAGATCATAATTAATGGTTCAGCACCTGATGGCCAAATCCGCCATATTCCATATAAAAATGCAGTACACCAAACCCCTGTACACCAGTAACAGCTTAATAATTCACCAATCCATGCCCGCATTCCTTTTCCTTTGATTTCAATATAAAATTCGGTTTCACCGTTTTCGTTTATCTCTTCAACCTCATGATGAAAAGGACTACGAATAAAGCTTGTAATTTTATCAAAAACCAATAATCGCGTTAGCCGAAAGGATGCAAAAGCCAAGATCAGTAATTCTACCCAAGTGATCATCCTCTCCCACCTTTCTATAGATAATCCTTATACATTATGAATAGATTTTTCTTTTATGAACTAGGACAAGATAAAAAATTTTGCACATAGGCCATATCCCTAAATCAATCATTTGTCCATCAGCATTTATAAGAAAAATGGGTGCAAACCTGTATGTTTGCCTCATTCAAAAGCTAGTGAATCTGCATTATATACAATTAAAAGGGAACACAACTTTCCTCACGATTTCTTTTCCTTCCCAAGCCTCCCGTCTTAACGGTTAATGGTTGTGCCCCTTTTTACCTCTCATCGATGAAAGGAGTGAATTTGGATGTCAACAAGATGGTCTGCGTTAGATGACTGTAAATGTAAAAATGATAATACAACTCAAGATGCTGTTCAAGTAAGTGATACTGTTCAAGTTTCAGAAGAATTTATCCACATTAAAGACTCTTGCAATATTGATATTAAATCAACTGACACACAAGTTGCTGTTTCATTACAGGCAGCAATTCAAGTAGCTATCGCATTAGTTATTAACTTAACTATCGCTGATAGTAGCCGCGCTGAACAAGTGACTCAGGATTTATTACAAAGCTCTGTTATCAAGCAAGCAAATAAACAAAAAGTAATCATTGAGAACTCTCGTGATGTGACGATTACAACAACTGATACAGATGTAGCCATTTCTCTCCAGGTTCTTATTCAAATTTTACTTGCATTGCTAGTATCAATTGATATCCTATAAAGCTTACTAAGATAAATAAGAAAGTATTTATGGGAAGGGGTAGCTCTGTGCTATTTCCCCTATCAATTTATATATTGGAGGTGAACACATTGTCTAATGATAAATTAAATCTTCAAGAAATCTCACAAACGATGATGCAGCTATTTGTGCAGGATGTATTAAGCAAAAACGACATTTCAAATGAAAATAAAAGAAAATTATCTGACGAACAAAAGGAACAACTAAAAAAAGTAGTAGCTGATCTTCAGGCTCAAGTTGATGAGTTTGTTAAAGGAGCTAAAGCAAAGGAAGAAAAAACGGAAAAAGTTGAGGAAGCTCCAAAAAACATGACACTACGTGAGATATTAAAAAGTAGAAAGAAAGACAATTAAACTAAAAATGGGTAAAAATACCAAGATGTTTGTCTTATACAAAATAGATTTTCAAACATTTAATAATAGTACATCGAAAGGAGGAATTATGAAATGCAAGCAAAACCATATCAATGGGTAGCATTAGACCGCAATTCTTGTCATCCAAAAAGCTGTAATTTTTCTAATGAGGTGGCTGGAGCTAACATTCGTAACTTTGGTGACGACGATGCTACAGTATCACAAGTAGCTAATCAAGTAAGTGAAACAGAGCAATTTTCTTCTGAAACAATCATCGTAAAAGATTCTTGTGACATCGATATCCATTCAACTGATACTCAAGTAGCCGTTTCATTACAGGTAGCACTTCAAGTTGCAATCGCACTAGTTATTAACTTAACAATTGCTGATAGCGCTCGTGCAGAGCAAGTAACTCAACAATTACTGCAAGAAGCTGATATTAGACAAACGAACAAACAAAAGCTAGTAATCGAAAACTCAAAAGATGTAAAAGTAACAACAACTGACACTGATGTTGCGATCTCCTTACAAGTACTTCTACAAATCTTAATTGCACTAGTGGTTAACATCGATATTTTCTAATAATAGAAAGCAGGCTCGCCCTGCTTTTTTTTATACAAGTGTCCGATTACCCCAGATTACATATTCTGTTGGAAAGCAACTCGCATTCATATCTTCCTGCCCCCAAACAGACAAGTTTTACCATCTTTTTTTCATATATTCACCTAAATTCTTTCTGTATGAATCAAACAATATAGACGATAACCCACACCAACTAGTCATTTCCCACATAGTCTGTTAAGGACTAAAGTCAATAAATTTTAAATTAAGGAGATGACTATTAATGGGTTGCAAAGATAAAAGAGACAGAGATAACGATTGCGTATGTGAAGCGGTAGAACAAATTCTTGCTGAGCAAGAAGCAGTAGAAGAAATTACATGCCCAACTAGCTGCTTCAGCAA
>DASQMK010000792.1:0-8227 GCA_035645575.1 Metabacillus sp. | reverse complement strand
AGAGAAAAAAGCAGAGCTTGAAAAACGCTTAGAAAAATAATGTATGAATAGAAAGGTCGACTTTTAGTCGACCTTTTTTATATAAATAAGAAAGTATAAATTGGCAGTGTGGAAGATTTATTCGAAGTAGTCGTAAATTTTAAGTATAAAGTATAAGGGCAACTTGGCCTATGGCCCCATCTTTACAAGCGAGCTAATCGGAGAGGTTTCTATCATTGAACTTGGGCTGGCTGTAGCATGATTTTTCAAGATTGGGCAAATCTAAAGGAAAAGGAGGGTTTGCGATGATTGAAGTACGTTCAAGGTTAGAGGGACAAACATTTCAATTATATGATTTAGAACAAATACTTAAGCCTTTAGGTTATGAGATTGGTGGGAATTGGGATTATGATCATGGTTATTTTGATTATAAAATTGATTCCGAGGTAGGCTATCAATTTTTAAGAGTTCCTTTTACATCAGTAGATGGACAGCTTGATTCTCGTAATACAACTGTAAAGCTCGGGACTCCTTTTCTGTTATCACATAAATATCAAATTGGCCTAGATGATCATGTTCATATTGGGAATTTTAGTGCTTCTTTTGATCAGTTTCAGGAGCCGGTCGATAAGGATGCTACCTTCCCTGAAGAATTTATTGATTTAGGGAAGGCACTTGTAAAGGAACTTGAGGGTGAGCTTTTGGATTAATGAGTAAAAACAATTAAACAATCATGATGATGAATTTTAAAGGAGAGGGGCGGATTTACTTTTGTCTCATCTCCTCTTTTTATTCCCATTAAGATCGATTCTTTTTCCAAAAGTTCATGACTAGCTTCTTTAAATGTTTTCCCGATTAGCCTTTCATCTACAGGGACTACTTTAAATGAATTTCCACTCGCCGGGTTAAATTCTGAGTAGAAAGATGATAAACCATTCTTGGCAAGATAGCTGCTCATAATAAAATGACTTGTTAGTTTATAGGATTTAATGATCTCATCTGCTCCAGCTCTGCTTGCATTATTTGTTTGCTGCTCTGTTAATATCTCAACTACACAATATAAATGAGGATTCAATCCTTTTAACGATAATAAGACCAAAATCGAACTCATATCCGCTTGTTGTTCATTTTTATGTTGATCTGCTGTAATGATGGCTGCGTCTGCTTCTAAGATGTTTGCCTTTAATAAGGTTTCATCGTATATTGGGTTCCCTTTAATAAAATGAACATTCTCAATTAAAGGAGACTCATTTAATGACTCATCGATAAGTACGATTTGCTTGAAGGGTTTTACTGTTTGAAGGGACTCCACCATCTCTTTGACTTTCTCATTCCAACCGATTAAGACAATATGATTTTTACCTGTAAACGTAACGTTCCCCTCAAGATAGGAATGCTGTTTTTTGATTGCAGCGGTAGAAATACTCGCAAAATAGGCGGTTACAAAGCTAGCACCTGCTAAAATCATAATCATTGCTATTCCTCGACCAACATATGTTTGAGGAACATAGTCCCCGAAACCAACAGTTGATACAGTGACAAGTGCCCACCAAATTCCATCAAATGTTGTTGGAAATTCATTAGGCTCTACTAGTGAAATGATTTCACCAAATACAAGAATAATGAGGAGAACAATGAGTGTAATTCGATAATGAATGGGCCAGCGCAGCCAATGAATAATTGTTTTATTTGATCTAGCCATTATTGTTCTCCTTTCTTATTCGGTAAAAATGATAATACTTCCTTAATAATGGTATTAATTTTCGCCGTAACTTCATCTTTTCCGTACACCTTAATGGCCCTTTCAATTGTTTCAAGCGTTTCCTCGGTAAATTCAATTACAGCTTTATCTTCCTCAGAATCATTATAAAAGCCGATAAATGTGTCCAAGCCTTCGTTCATTTTATCGATTGCTTCACTTAAGAGCTTTTTTTCTTCTTCATTTATTTTCAAGTAACATCACTTCCTTAAAAGACGATCATCTAAACCCTAGTATGTGCACCAAACAGGTTAAGTTTGCGGAATTTATATTGAAACAGGATTGGAAAATTAATTTTTAAAAATGGTAGAAATTAAGCTTTTGCTTAAACTATAACTAATGATTTTTACCTATAAGGAGGGGGATAAACAATGTTTTTTCATCCATTGGATTTTTTAATTATCATTGCTTTTGGGCTTTCAATATGGGCGCAATTTAGAGTGAAAGGGAACTTTGAGAAATATACAAAAGTACTTGCATCATCTGGAATGACGGGTGCAGAAATAGCAAGAAAATTGTTAGACAGAAATGGATTGTATGATGTACCGGTGGAACATACAAGAGGGAGATTAACTGACCATTATGATCCAATGAGAAAAACCGTAAGGCTCTCGGATTCAGTATATGGCAATCAATCAATTGCTGCAGTCTCAGTTGCTGCTCATGAGGTTGGTCATGCCATTCAGCATAGTGAGGCGTATGGGGCGCTTGTTCTCCGTCATAAAATGTTTCCAATTGTAAATTTCACTTCAGGAATTGCTCCGTTTTTATTATTTGGAGGATTTCTATTAGGAAGTATGAATTTAATTGGATTGGGTATTATCTTTTTTTCAGCTGTAGTTGCGTTTCAGCTTGTCACGCTACCAGTTGAATTTAATGCTAGCTCAAGAGCGAAGCATTTAATGATTTCTGAAGGATTCATGACAAATGAGGAGGAACATGGGGTAAGCAAAGTATTGAATGCTGCTGCTTTAACATATGTAGCTGCTGCATTATTGTCTTTATTGCAATTAATTAAATTTATTGCTATTTTTTCACAAGGAAACCGAGAATGACGAAATTTGTCACAAATTATATTTTTTTTTCAGGAATCTACTTACATTATAAAAAAGAAATAGTAAAATATAGTAAATTAGATCTATCTTTGGGAGTGGCCAATTGACCAATGAATAAATATGTACAAACCTTAGTGAAAAATATAAAGAATCAGCTCGAATTATGGCTTAGTGAGCAACAGATTATTCAGCATCAAGAAGTATACCGCTTTTTACATTCTATTGTTGGAACAGCATCAACAATTGGGTTTATAGAAGCAAGTAAGATTGCTGAAAGATTATTGAACAAATTGAAGGAAAATGAGGAGCATGAATGGACAAAGGAAGAGTTGCAAACATTTTTACTACCTTTGATTTCTGTATTATATTATGAAGAATATTCAAATATAGGGGAGATTATCGAAAGAAAAAATGAATTAGAAGATAAGAAATTAATCTTAATTATATCTGAAGATACAGCATTACTGATGTTTCTTAAACATGAATTAGAAAAAAATAATTGGGTAGTGATTGTAGCAGCAGATCCTGACCGAGCAATCCATTCGTACTATGACTTAAACCCGGATTGTGTGATTTTAGACATTCATATGAAGAATAGAAACGGATTAGATGTGCTTGTTCAACTGAAGGAAAATATGAAGCAGCATTTTATACCCGCTATTATGATGAGTGTCGATCAGTCAAAAGAAATAAGAATAAAAAGCTATAAACTTGGTGCAGACGATTTTATTCCAAAACCTTTAGATATGGATGAATTTATTGTTCGAATTAATCGTCAGTTAGAACGAAAACAGGCAATTGATAATGTATTGCTTATTGATGAATTAACAAGGGTATTTAATCGAAAATACCTTGCACCAACGTATGAGAGCTTGCTAAATCATTTAAAAAGAAGACATGAATCATTTTGCATCGTCTTAGTTGATCTGGATCATTTTAAACAAGTGAATGACACATATGGCCATCTTATTGGTGATGAGGTTTTAGTAGCTTTTGCAGATACGGTAAGAAAAGGTCTCCGGATCAATGATATTATTATTCGATATGGTGGAGAAGAGTTCCTTATCCTCCTTCCAGAGACGAAAGCAAATGAAGCAAAGCTTGTATTAGAACGGCTGTTAAAGAGCTTTTCCAGTATTTCTTTTGAAGCCTCGGGAAGAGAATTCTTCTGTACGTTCTCCGCGGGCATTCATGAGGTACAACATATCAAGAAAAGCATGGATCAGCATTTAGAAATAGCCGATAGGGCACTTTATGAAGCAAAAAAGGCAGGTAGAAATCAAATAAAGATTTCCGCTGTTACAGATCATGAGTTTACGAAAAAGCCAATTCATGTCGGAATTATAGATGACGATCCGATTATTCGAACAATGTTAGAAGACTTTATTAGTAAAAGCAAGGTGACAGAAGGGTTTTCGCTTGATATCAGGAGCTTTAAAGATGGGATGGAATTTTTTGAAGAAGGCTGGCATTTGAACAAACATGAGCCATATTTGATGATTTTAGATGGAATGATGCCAAGAATGGATGGTCTTGAAGTCCTTCAGAAGCTTAGAAGCCTCCCTTATAGAGAAAGATTTACAATTATGATGCTAACGTCTCGAAAGAGTGATCAGGATATTTCAAGAGCGTTAAAATACGGTGCAGATGATTATATTACAAAGCCATTTAAGCTCTTGGAACTCGAAACCCGTTTAGGTCATTTAATTAAAAGGATGAAATAAATGATTGAAGTAAATCTTGTGTTTTTATTTATAATATTTCTTGTCATGTTTTTTACGTTAGTGAGCCTATTTTTTTATTTGATGATACAAAAGTATATGACAAACAACAAAAAGACGAAAATTGATCAACTTAAAGAAGCATATCGTTTAGATATGTTTCATTTTTTACAATCAGGAGTAGATAGTAAACTTCGGCCTGATGGAAGTCAAGAAAAGTTTATCGCTCTTATAGAATTGCTTATCGAATATGCAAACGTACTAGAAAGTGAAGACATAAAGCAAAGGATAAGTGTCTTTGCAAAACAATATTTAACAGATTATATAGAAGGACAATTAAAGAAAAACCGTTGGAGTCTAAGGATGAATGAACTTTATGCGATTGAGGATTTTTATATGATTCACTTATCTGCAAATCTACATGATCTTTATGAAAAAAAACATATTACCTTAGCTGAAAAGTTTCAAATTCTAAAATTATTTGCAAAATTTGGTGATGAAAAAACGGTTCATTATATAAAATCAGTACCGTCCTTTATATCAGATTTTACATTACTATCTATTCTCTCGCTATTAAAGGAAGATCATTTTCATAATTTAGTAGAGGATTTTTCACAACTACCAAAGCGAATGCAGTATATGGTCGTAGAAACAATAGGAAAAAAACAATATCTACAGTATTATTCCCTTCTACAAAAACTTTTGCAAAGCGATGAAGAGGAAATGAGAATTAGAACCTTAAAGACATTTGCCTATACGGGAGCTCCGGTCGACGAAAAAATTCTCGCTGCTTTTTTTCAGTCATCAAGTTGGCAGGTACGAATGATGGCAGCAAAGGTTGCAGGAGTAAAAAGACTAAGTCAATATGCAGGACAGCTCATATCCATGCTATCTGATCGAAACTATGTTGTTCGTTCTGAAGCTGCTAAAGCACTCCTCCAATTTAAAGATGGAGTGAATATTCTAAGAAATGTGATAGATGAATCACATGATGATTTTGCTAGAGACATGGCTCGTGAATGGTTAGAAAAGGAGAGGAATCATGAGTAACTGGTCAGATATATTACTTGTTGGCAGCTGGTTTATTTTTGTATATATGATCATTATCATCATTGTTTATGGTAGTATGCTCGTCATTTCTCTTTTTCATATAAGAAAATCATATGAGCTCGATAAGTTTGAACCTTATGAGGAGCTGTTACATTCTGAGTTTACGAAACCTGTATCCATTTTAGTTCCGGCATATAATGAATCGGCAGGGATTTATGGTAGTATTCGTTCATTAATTAGTATTGAATACCCAGAATACGAGATTATTATCATAAATGATGGATCAAAAGATGATACATTGGAAAAGTTAATTGACCGGTTTCAAATGATGAAAATTACACGAGTGATTCGAAAGCAATTAGAAACAAAAGAAGTAAAGGGAATTTATCAATCCAAAATATACCCATATTTATATGTTATAGATAAAGAAAATGGCGGGAAAGCGGATGCGCTTAATGCAGGAATAAATTTTTCGAAATACCCTTATTTTTGTTCTCTTGACGGAGATTCCATTATCGAGCGTAATGCTTTTTTGAAGGTGCTAAAACCAATCATTGAGTCGGATGATGAAGTGATTGCATCTGGTGGAAGCGTAAGAATTGCAAATGGTTGTGAAATACAAAATGGTGAACTGGTGAATGTTAGTATTCCGAAAAAACCATTAGTTGTTATGCAAATTATTGAGTATTTACGAGCATTCCTAACAGGAAGGATAGGGTTAAGTGAAAATAATCTTCTGTTAATTGTCTCTGGAGCATTTGGGGTCTTTTCGAAAAAATGGGTAATTGATGCGGGAGGCTATGCACATACAGTTGGAGAAGATATGGAGCTAGTTGTCCGACTTCACCGCCTTATAAAAGAAAAGAAAGCTAATAAAAAGATTATTTATGTTCCGGATCCTGTTTGTTGGACAGAAGCTCCTGAGTCTATTAAATTTTTACGACGTCAAAGAAAAAGGTGGCATCGCGGACTTTTTGATAGCTTATGGAAGCATCGAAAGTTAATGTTCAATCCTAAATATGGGTCGATTGGAATGTTTTCCATGCCTTATTTCTTTTTTGTTGAATTTTTAGGTCCGTTAGTAGAATTGTTTGGCTATATAATTCTGGTTATTTCCCTTTTTACAGGGAGTATTTATTTAGAATATGCAATTATTTTCTTCCTTCTTTCATTAATTTATGGATCAATTTATTCGATGGCTTCCGTATTGCTTGAGGAGTGGAGCATGGAACGGTATCCGAAGGTAAAGCATTTTGTCATATTATTTCTTGTTTCAATAACAGAAACATTATGGTATAGACCCTTAACTGTTATTTGGAGAGTAGAAGGAATGATTGAAATGCTAATTGGAAAAAAAGGCTGGGGAGAAATGGTGAGAAAAGGTGTGTCAAATGACTAAAAAAACTCTATTGATGTTCATTGGCTTTGTTGTGCTGCTGTTTATTTTTTCTTCTCCTTTTTGGACTTGGCAATTAAAAGCAAGTGAAAATCTAGATGTATTAATTATTGATAAAACAGTTCCAGATCAATCCTATCGAGAGCATAAAGGATTAATATGGCTGTTAAATCATTTAAAGCTTAATAAGAATGGAGAAGAGAAATATAAGGTAGAAGAAGATTATGTAGGTTTTATTCCAACAAATAATCCTCCACAGTTTGAGATAAGAAAACTTCCAGAAGATCTATCACCCTATGATATTTTATATCTAGCAGATGGTTATGGAGTGTACAAAGAGGAATATTTAGGCAGGAATCAGGAAGGAAATCGTTCCGAGTTACTCTATGGCGGGATGACCAAGGCTGAAGTAGAATCGTTGTCTTCCTCATTAATCGAAAATAAACAAACTTTAATTGCTGAGTTTAATACGTTTGGATCTCCTACCGAAGAGTCGGTAAGGTCTGATTTTTATCAGTTGTTAAATTTAGATTGGACAGGCTGGATGGGGCGTTATTTTCAGGATCTTAGTAGTAATGAAGTACCTGCGTGGGTAAAACAAAATTATGAGCGTCAATATAATAAGTCTTTTAATTATAAAGGTAATGGATTTGTTTTTGTAAATGAAGAGGATCAGGTAATCGTCTTAACAGAAAAAGATATTTCTAATGGGCATGCTTTATTTATGTTAACAAAAAAAGGGGCAGAACAATTTGATATGAAAGAATCTGTCCCGTATCATTACTGGTTTGATATTGTAAAAGCTCGAGAAGAACAAGAAGTACAAGCTACCTTTGAATTGCCTTTAACAGATAGTGGGAAGAAAAAATTAGATGAACATGATATTCCTCTTAAATTTCCAGCTGTTATCCATCATCAAAATCAATCATATGATACGTATTATTTTGCCGGTGACTTTGTGGATCAAGAAAAAGTACCTGGTCTTTACCAAATGACCGGTATTTCTTGGTGGCAAAAGCTTTTTTCATTTGAACAAGCAGGTAGAACAGATACATTTTTTTGGAAGGCCTATGTGCCGATAATGACCTCAATTCTAACGACCAATAAAGAACAAGAATCAACGGAGCAAATCAATGATCCTGAGATTTTAACTGAGAATGGTATAAGCCTAGTAGCAACAACAAATGATGAATACCTTCAACTATATCGAAATGGGACATGGGAAGAGATTCTTGTTAAAGGGGTCAATATGGGGATAGCAAAACCT
>DASQMK010000791.1:0-3363 GCA_035645575.1 Metabacillus sp. | reverse complement strand
GTTTAGGGTGTGAAAAGTTAGCACCAGGCCGATTAGTACCAGATGGAGATCCAAAAAAAATTGTTTCCTTGCAAGATCAAAATGGGTTTATCAATATGATTGAAATGATCATGAATATGGCAGAGGAACGGTTAAAAACATTAAATGAGCGCCAAAGAGTCACATGTCCCGTATCCGATTTAGTTATAGGATTACAGTGCGGGGGGAGTGATGCGTTTTCAGGTGTAACTGCAAATCCTGCTGTAGGCTATGCAGCTGATTTATTAGTACGCGCAGGGGCAACCGTTTTATTTTCTGAAGTAACAGAAGTAAGAGATGCCGTGCATTTATTGACACCAAGGGCTGTGAATGAAGAGGTTGGTCGGGCACTTATAAAAGAGATGAAGTGGTATGACGACTATTTACAAAGAGGAGAAGCCGACCGGAGTGCAAACCCATCACCAGGTAATAAAAAAGGCGGTTTATCTAATGTAGTTGAAAAATCGCTAGGCTCGATTGTGAAATCTGGAAGCTCTCCAATCGTCGGGGTAGTACCACCGGGTGAAAAAGCAAAGCAAAAAGGGTTACTCTTTGCGGCTACTCCAGCTAGTGACTTTGTATGTGGGACGCTTCAATTAGCATCAGGAATGCATCTTCAAGTATTCACAACTGGTCGAGGAACACCGTATGGCTTGGCAATGGCTCCAGTGATTAAAGTATCGACAAGAAACACACTAAAGGAACAATGGGAGGATTTAATTGATGTAAATGCTGGACCAATTGCAACAGGAGAGGCATCGATTGAAGAAATAGGGTGGGAACTTTTTCATTTCATCTTAGATGTTGCAAGCGGCGTTAAGCAAACATGGGCTGAACATTGGGGGTTGCACAACGATTTAGCATTATTCAATCCTGCACCTGTGACATAAGAGTTATTCGTTTAGGCATACCTTTTTCATAGGTTGCCTTTCTCTTTTTATTAGATTACGAGATTTGTTTAAAGAATTAGGTAGTAAGGGGGTGGAATCGGTTTGCGGAGTTATCTCATATTATCGATGTGTTTTCTGTTTCTCATACAATACTTTCTTGATCAAACATGGCTAGGATATGTTGTAGTCGTATTTGTGATCGTTTCCTTTATTGCCAGTGTCATAAAAGCAAAAGGTTTTCCACGAATCATTGGGTCCATCATGATGGGAACGGGTATTGTGTTAGAGCTTTATAAAGGATCAGGTACTGACGGGATAAGTGAAGGAATCCTATTAATCTTGCCTTTGCTATGTTTAGTAACGCTTGCACCGCTTCTTTCGATCCCACTTAAGCTAGGGGGGTATTTTGAAGCAATTGATACGCTTTTACGTAATTTATTGCATCACCCAAAACGACTTTTTGCTGGGATTACAACCTCCTTATTTATTTTAAGTCCGATCTTGAGTTTAGGTTCTGTTCGTTTGATTAGTGAATTTCTTTCAGATTTAAAGCTCCCATCAGCTATGTCTGCAAAAAGCTATCTAATAGGCTTTTCAACAGCAATTTTATGGTCGCCATATTTCGCTTCAGTCTCATTGGTCTTATATTATTTGGATATGCCTGTAGGGAAATATATTTTATATGGTATTGGATTATCTGTACTGTCATTAATTGTTGGGAATATTTTGTTTGCTGTTTGGGAGAAACAACATCCGATTGAAAACCAAGCGGCACCAGAAGTTCCTTTAGAAAAAAGAACGAGAAAACAGCTTATCCAATTAGCCTTATTCGTTTCCCTTCTTATGATAGTCTCCTTGACCATTGAGTTTATTACCCAATGGTCCATGATTGTGATTGTATGTATGATTTCAAGTATCATGCCACTCATATGGGGATTTTCAACAAATGGGTGGGCAAAGTTGATTCCATTATTAAAAAACTACCGAGACCAATCCGTGCCGATGATGAATAATGAAATTATGTTGTTTAGCAGTGCAGGATTATTAGCACATGCATTACAAGGAACTGAATTAGCTAATCAAATAAGTGATCTTTTAACAATAGTAGCGAGTCATTCCTTTTTATTATTTGCCTTATTCGTTATCTTGCTCGTTGTTATTACCACGTACATTGGTATCCACCAAATCGCAGTCATTGCCGCATTAGCGATGCAATTAAATGCTGAACAGCTAGGAATCAGCAATCTATCTCTTGCGATGCTTCTTTTGCTTTGTTGGTCAATTTCAACTGCATTAAGCCCATTTTCTGGATTGAATTTAATGGTAAGCAGAATTGTCGGCATATCAGGCTTCGATGCGGGCATACGGGCAAATGGATTACATTTAATTGTCATGGCTGTCATTGGCATTGGTATTATTATGTTTATCAATTAAGGCACTTTTCATAAATGCCGGAAAATCATCAAAATAAAGTAAACAATTTTAATTTAAGGCTGTTTTCGCAAACATTGTTGCTTTGTAATAAGTGTCTGATAATGGTTGATTGGAGCTCCAGGATGCCCGCTTTCCGTGGTGCGTGCGGTGATCCTCCTCAGCGCACAGTGCCTGCATGAGTCTCACCTGTCACGCTACTCCCACAGGAGTCTCACCATATCCGTTCCAATCAACCTAATAGTTTTTTGTTCAGAGAACTTATTAAAAAACTACAATCTGTTAGAAATGGGCCTAATTTAATAACTAATGATCTCATCTTTATCATAAAGGTGAGATCTTTTATATTCAATCACCTTACAATGAAAGACGAAATCATAACAATCATTTAAAAAAATAGCTTATAATAATCATAGAAATTAAAAAGCAGGAGCAATCTCAAATGAACAAACAAAACAGCAAGTACAGATGGGTCGTTTTTGCTTCGGTTCTTTTCACGTATTTTCTAATCGTTAGTCAAAGAACAGCACCAGGCTTAATTACAGACCAACTGATGAATGATTTTAAAGTAACAGCGGCGACAATAGGATTCATCGCAAGCATTCAATTTTTTGCTTATGCAGGTTTACAAGTTCCGATTGGCATCTTGTCTGATCGTTTTGGCCCTAATTTCTTTCTTATTATTGGGACATTTTTGACAGGGATCGGGACCGTGATGTATAGTCTTGCACCAAATGATACCGTGCTTCTTATTGCAAGATTAATCGTTGGAACAGGTGATTCAGCGATATGGGTAAATTTAGTGTTGATTTTAAGTCAGTGGTTTAAAGGAAATGAATTTGTCAAATTACTTGGTATGGCAGGAGTATCTGGAAGCCTTGGGTTCTTGTTGGCAACCGTACCATTTTCCCTCTGGATCAGTCTGATGGGGTGGAGAACCTCTTTTTTTACAATGGGCATACTTTTATTATTATGTGGAATTCTTCTATATGTTGTCCTTATTCTTAATCCAAGACGAATGATC
>DASQMK010000790.1:0-2925 GCA_035645575.1 Metabacillus sp. | reverse complement strand
GGTTAGTTGAACCAATCGGACCTTACGGGCATTATCCCCCATCTACCTCCTTTGTAAACTCAGAAGCTTAAGGTGGGGGATACTGTCCATTAAGAGTGGGATAAACAAGAATAAAAAAGCTAACCTATCATTGGTTAGCTTTTTCAAATTACTATTCTATCCCTTTATACTACTTGACAAGAAAATACTTCGTATGTAGACTTATATGTTGTAAAGGTAATTCACTTAACAAAGGGGTGGATCGGCATGATGCTTGAAAAAACGACGAGGTTAACGTATCTATTTGATTTTTATCAATCGTTGTTAACCCCTAAACAGAAGAGCTATATGTCCTTATACTATCTTGATGATTACTCCCTTGGTGAAATTGCGGAAGAGTACAGTGTTAGTAGACAAGCAGTTTACGATAACATTAAACGGACTGAAGCAATGCTGGAGCAATATGAGGAAAAGCTACTATTATTTCAGAAATTTCAAGAGCGTCAGAAGATCATGACACAGCTGCGTGAATTTTCTACTAAAGTGGATAATCGTTATCAGTTTGATGTCTTGCTTCAAGAGCTTGAGAAATTAGATTAGGAGGCGGCATTTATGGCTTTTGAAGGATTAGCCGACCGACTGCAGAATACAATGGCCAAAATTCGCGGCAAAGGAAAAGTAACGGAAGCAGATGTTAAGGAAATGATGCGCGAAGTGCGCCTTGCCCTATTAGAAGCAGATGTTAATTTCAAGGTCGTAAAGGATTTTATTAAGCGCGTGAGTGAGCGTGCTGTTGGTCAAGAAGTTATGAAAAGCTTAACTCCTGGTCAGCAGGTCATTAAAGTAGTTAAAGATGAGCTAACCGAATTAATGGGTGGAGAGCAAAGTAAAATTGCTGTATCAAATCGACCACCTACAGTCATTATGATGGTTGGATTACAAGGTGCTGGTAAAACAACAACTACTGGAAAATTAGCGAATCTCTTAAGAAAAAAGCATAATCGAAGCCCATTGCTTGTGGCGGCGGATATTTATCGCCCTGCGGCTATTAAGCAGCTTGAAACATTAGGTAAACAGTTAGATATGCCTGTTTTTTCGATGGGAGATCAAGTAAGTCCAGTAGAAATTGCAACGAAAGCATTAGAGCATGCAAAACAAGAACACCATGACTATGTGATCATTGATACAGCCGGTCGACTTCATATTGATGAAAATCTAATGGAAGAGCTTGAACAGGTAAAAGAAATTGCAAAGCCTGATGAAATTTTCCTTGTTGTCGACGCGATGACTGGTCAAGATGCAGTAAACGTAGCCAAAAGCTTTAATGAACAGCTCGGCTTAACAGGTGTTGTTTTGACAAAGCTTGATGGGGATACACGTGGCGGTGCTGCATTATCTATTCGCTCTGTGACAAATACACCTATTAAGTTTGTTGGTTTAGGGGAAAAGCTTGATGCACTAGAAGCGTTTCATCCAGAACGTATGGCTTCAAGAATCTTAGGAATGGGTGATGTGTTAACACTCATCGAAAAGGCCCAAACAAATGTTGATGCTGAAAAAGCAAAAGAATTAGAACAAAAAATGCGTACAGCATCTTTTACATTTGATGACTTCCTTGAGCAGCTTGGACAAGTACGAAATATGGGTCCTTTAGAGGATCTTATTGGCATGTTACCCGGTGCAAACAAGGTTAAGGGATTAAAAAATCTACAGGTTGATGAAAAACAAATAAGCCATGTTGAGGCAATTATTAAATCCATGACTAAGGCTGAAAAGCTCAACCCTGAAATTATGAATGCTTCTCGTAAAAAACGAATTGCGAAAGGTAGCGGAACCACTGTCCAAGAAGTGAATCGCTTATTAAAGCAATTTGAAGACATGAAAAAAATGATGAAGCAAATGACCAACATGACAAAAGGAAAGAAAAAAGGTGGATTGAAATTCCCATTTATGTAATTGGTTAAAAGGGGATAAATTCACAAAAATAAAGAATTCACATTGTTTTTTTAAGGTTTTTTTAAACTGACAAGAAAAAAACCTTTACATCATATAACTTATTTGATAATATACTATCTTGTTGAAACATTTTCGGAGGTGCTTTATAAAATGGCAGTTAAAATTCGTTTAAAACGTATGGGAGCAAAAAAATCTCCTTTTTATCGTATCGTAGTAGCAGATTCTCGTTCACCACGTGATGGACGTTTCATTGAAGTTGTAGGAACTTACAACCCAGTTGCTCAACCAGCAGAAGTAAAAATCAATGAAGAATTAGCTCTTAAATGGATGTCAAATGGTGCAAAACCATCTGATACAGTTCGTAACTTGTTCTCTAAAGAAGGCATTATGGAAAAATTCCATAACGCTAAAAACAGCAAGTAATGACTGTTGAGATGAAAGAGTTAATCGAAGCAATTGTGAAGCCGCTTGTTGATAAGCCAGAACAAATTGAGATCACTGAACATGAGCAGGAGGATCAAATGATATATCGCCTTTCAGTTCATAAAGATGATGTCGGTAAAGTTATTGGCAAACAAGGACGGATCGCAAAAGCCATTCGAACTGTTGTTTATGCAGCGGGATCTAATTCATCTAAAAGAATTCAACTAGAGATTAATGACTAAAAAAGGGTGAGGAGGTTCCTCCCCCTTTTTTTGTACTATTAGAATATATAAATATTTTGTGGATGATCATTTATGATATATATATAAATCGGAGATGGTGAGGGCTTACCTTTTTATACGTATTAAGCTTGAATAGGGGAGGAACAATAATGAAGATACTCCACCGTGTGACTGTTAAACAAATGATAACGGAAACTAGTAAGCAATCATTGATAAAAGAATTTTCTTCACGGAAAAAAATAATCGAGCAAGAATGTGATCAATTGTATTTTGAATACAAAAAGGTGGAGAAAACAAGTAAGCAACTCTCTACGCAATTTTTAAA
>DASQMK010000789.1:0-6877 GCA_035645575.1 Metabacillus sp. | reverse complement strand
GCTAGGCGCTGGAGCTGGATGTCGAAGTAGTTATCCACAGTTCAAGCATTTTATAATTTCCTAAGCAAGAACAAAAGCGGAAGCGCCTTGAACAGCCTTGGGCAAAGAAGACGCAAATGAATATAGAAGACGTTCTTTGTCTTCAATTCATTTGTGGCTTATGACCTCGAGGGGCTAGGCGCTGGAGCTGGATGCTGAAACACTTATCCACAATCGATACATTTTATAATAAAAAAGAGACCTTCCTCTTAAAGAGAAAAGTCCATTTATTCTTTCCTATTTGTTTAATCCTAAACGAATCACATTCCAAGAATGTTTCGCTAGTGGTGCAAGTACACTTCCGCCTTCAAGCACTGCCTTTCCGCGATTATGAGGAGCAACCTTTTGTTGTTCAAGTGTGTTTACTGCTTTTAAATCTTCATTTTCTAATACTATATGTTCAATTATTTGGTAATCTAAAAAACTACGAACATCACATTCAAGTGTTAAGCTATCTTCAAGACTGCGGTTTAATGCAAAGATCGTTAGTTCCTCTTTTTCAGGATTGTGTACAGCAATGGAATCTAAAAAAGGTACGTCTGTAAATTCCTTAGAATCATATTTAGGTGAAGAAATAACTGGTTGTAAAGCAACTCCACGTCCATACATGGATACATGCTGATATGGATAGAAGATCGTTTGCTTCCAAGCTCCACCCTTGTTGTCTGTCATAATTGGTGCAATAACATTGACTAACTGAGCCATACATGCCATTTTCACACGATCAGAATGCTTTAACAATGTCATTAACATGCTTCCTACTAATAAAGCATCTTCAAAATTATACACATCCTCGAGCTGAGGAGGTGCGATTGACCACGGCTCAATCTTTTTATCTTGCTCATTTGAGTGGAACCATACATTCCATTCATCAAAGCTTAAATACATGGTTTTCTTGCTACGTTTTTTCGCTTTAATATAATCACATGTAGAAATAATTGTTTTGATAAAGTGGTCCATATCCATTGAGTATGCTAAGTAGCTAGCTGTATCATTGTTGCGATTTCCATAGTACTGATGAAGTGAAATATAGTCTGCTGCCTCATACGTATGCTCTAATGTTGTAGCCTCCCACTCTGGAAACGTCGGCATCGATGTATTTGAGCTTCCACATGCCACAAGCTCAATCGTTGGATCTACCCACTTCATAGCTTTTGCCGTTTCAACAGCAAGACGACCGTACTCTTCAGCTGTTTTATGACCTATTTGCCAAGGTCCATCCATTTCATTTCCTAGGCACCATGTTTTAATTTTGTGAGGCTCTTGATATCCATGCTGTTTTCGTAAATCACTATAAAATGTACCACCAGGATGATTACAGTACTCGACCAAGTTTCTTGCTGCATCAATCCCTCTAGTACCCAAGTTGACCGCCATCATCACTTCTGAATTCACTTTTTTTGTCCAATCGACAAATTCATTTGTCCCGATTTCATTTGTTTCAATTGTTCTCCAAGCTAATTCTAGTCGTCTCGGGCGCTCTGAACGAGGGCCAACTCCGTCTTCCCAGTTATAACCTGATACCATATTTCCACCAGGATAACGGATGATTGGTACATTCAGTTCTTTCACTAGATCAATTACATCTTTTCGAAAACCATTTTCGTCAGCAAGCGGATGATCTGGCTCATATACACCACCGTATACGGCGCGACCTAAATGCTCAATAAAGGAACCATAAATTCTCGAGTCCACTTCTGAAATTTTAAAGTCTTTATCTACAACCATTCTCGCTTTTAATGTCATGTTTCATCACCCAATCTGTATTTTTTATTAATTAACCTTTCACTCCACCAGCCGTCATACCTTCAATAAAGTAACGTTGGAAGAAAATGAATACAATTAAAATTGGTATAATAGCCAAGACAGATCCAGCTATTAAAACATCATAGTTATTTCCATATGGAGTTAATAAGGTTGATAACCCAATTGGCAAGGTTAGCTTTTCACTTGACCTTAAAACAATTAATGGCCATAAGAAGTTATTCCAGCTTGCTAATGCCTGTAAAATGGCCATTGATGAAAATGCAGGCAACATCAAAGGCATCATCACTCGGAAGAAAATTCCCAGCTCTGTTGACCCATCCACTCTTGCTGCATCCAATAAATCTCTCGGAAGCCCACTTGCATATTGCCTAAAAAAGAAAATTGGAATAGGAGCGACTATAAATGGCAGAAATGCCCCGACTAATGTATCCATCAACCCTAAGCCCATCGTTAGTTTATAAAGCGGTAACATAATAATCTCTACCGGAATCATCATCACAACAAGAACCATTCCAAATATTAAGTTCTTAAACTTAAAGTCATAAACTGCTAAACCATACCCAACCATACAAGTTAATAACAAGCAAAGCACAGTTGAGATAATCGTAATTAAGATACTGTTCTTATACCAGATAAAATAATCTGAAACACCTGAGAAAATAAACGCGTAATTATCAAATGATAAGACTTCAGGCTGTAATTTTAGATTTAATCCATATCTCATAATCTCTTTAGATGGTTTAAAGGATGCTAGAGTGATTGCAATTAAAGGAAAAAGTGCAAATATTGAGATGGCTGTAAAGACAATGAGAAGAATAACCGTTGACATCTTCCATTTTTTCCGTTGCTTTGATTTCATCCATTAACCCTCCTTTTTAAACATCCCGGATAATGTTAATTGAATCATTGTAATAACAAATGTTACGACTAATAACGTAATTCCAACCGCAGAGCCAAAACCTAAATTATTTTGCTCAATACCATTACGGTATAAATATCCAACAATCGTTAGTCCCATATTATTTGGAGAGTTATTACTTCCATAAAGCATATAGCTTTCAGCAAACATCGAATAACCACCGTATATACTGATTGTAAACACATAAATTGTAATTGGTTTTAATAGAGGAACAGTTACATTCGTAAACTTCTTCCAAGTAGAAGCACCATCAACATCTGCTGCTTCATAAAGCTCTTTAGGGATATTCTGTAAACCAGCTAAGAAATAAAGCAAATTAATCCCCATCCATTTCCATGTTGCTAGAACTACTAAAGCGAACATACTTAAGCCTGCATTATTCAGCCACGTTTTTGGTTCAATCCCAAAAAAACCAATAATTGAATTTAATAAAGCATCCTCTTGTCCTCCGAAAATTAACCGAAAGATAATACCTGCTACAACAACTGAAGTTAACGCTGGAATAAAAATGACCGATCTAAAAAAATTCTTCGCAACCATAATCTTTGAATTTAAAAAAACAGCTAAGATAAGCGGAATTGGTATAAGAACACATAGAGTTAACGCTGTATAAACTGTACTATTTTTCAAAGATTTAAAGAAAATTGGATTCATTAACTCCTGATAGTTTTGTAAACCAACAAATGTCACTTGCCCTGGTAAAACCTCTTGAAAGCTCATCACAACAGTTGAAAATACTGGATAGGCAAAGAAGATGGCAAACGAAAGAAGAAATGGCAAAACAAAGAAGTATGGTGCAATCTTTTGCGAATAAAGAAGGTTTGATAATTTCTTCCTTCGACTAAGTTCAACAGACTGACCTTTGCGAATATTTACTTGACTATCTGCCATTGAAATCCCCTCCTTGTAAAGGATGTCATAATGAGAAGAAACCTTTCCCTAATTAGATTTATTAGGGTGAGGGGTCTGCCCATTTCGTGACAGCCCCCTTTGATTTAAGGTTATTTTACCTGCTCTTGAGCTTCCTTAAGAACTTTTTCAGGATCCTCGTTATCAACTAAAACACGGAATAACACTTGGTTATCAATTACATCGGAAACATTTGGTGTATTTTCTCCGATGTTAACACCTTCAATTTCATCCTTCACCTCAATTAACGTATCAAAAATGTCGGGACCAAAATATTCAGTAAATTTGTTTTCCTCTTTTAATTCCGGAAGCTCCCAAACTTCTGATCTTGGTGGATCGAAACCAAGCTGTTTCCATAATTGAATATTTCCTTCTTTTGATAGCTTCGCAAAAGCGATAAATTCTTTGGCTAATTCCGGATTTTCAGATTGAGTTGTCACCGCTGTACCAGTACCACCCATACCAGCTGAACGCGGGCCACCTTCTTCCCAGGCTGGCATCGGTTTTATCACAATTTTCCCTTTTAAGTCAGGCATATAATCTGTGAATCTACCCATATACCACATTGGCATCCAGACAGAAGCGGCACCACCATTATTCATAAAACCATAATACTCTTCAGCATGGTGACCATTTCCGGGAGCAACAACTGCTACACCGTCTTTTACTAGATTTTGTTGATACTTAAGAATATCTAGAATTCTAGGATCATCTAAATTTGGCTCACCATTTTCATCTAGTAAATCATCTGATCCTTCTAATTGTGCAACTTGTGGCCATAATGCCCAATGATCATTTGTTTCAAGTGTTGTCATCGGAATGCCTGTTTTCTCTAAGACAACTTTACCTGCTTTTGCATAATCATCCCATGTCTTAATGTCGTCAGGATTGACACCTGCTTGATCTAAAATCTCTTTATTATAGTAAATAACTGCTGCACCTACATGGAACGGCAAACCATAGTAAGTACCCTCTTTTGAATAGATATCCAACCTAGATTGAACGATGTTACCTTCCTCAGGCTCTACTACATCATTTAATGATAATAATTGAGGCTGACCTTTTAAGAAATTAGCAAATTTAGTTACTTCAATGTCTGCTATATCCGGAGCCCCTTTCCCAGATTGAAGGGCCACTAATAATTTGTTGTGCATGTCATCATACGGATATACATTGGCTTTTAAAGAAATTTGTTTTTCTGGATTTGCTTTATTCCATTCTTCGACCATAAATTCATAGTACTGACCGTGTAATTCATTAAATGTCCAAAGTTCTAACGGCGTTCCTTTTCCCCCACCTGCATTGCTATCATCTGTCGAAGCTTTGTCACCAGAACACCCTGCTAAAATGACTGAAAATGCGAGAATCATAGACAATAATACAAACAATTGCTTTTTCATCCTTCTCCCCCTCGTTCTCGATATATGCTTAACCTAATTAGGATAAAGCCTACTTTATAGCCGATCTTAGCTGCTCATTTATATTTTAGATAAACCTAAAATGATTTACATTTTTATAATAAATGACTCCTATTTCAATTGTCAATAAAAAAATGTATGCGTTTTCTTAATTATCTTTTTATATTTATCTCCCATAAAAATCAGTGTTTCAAGACCAATAAAGGTTGACCTTCCGAACACCCTTTTACTTTAATTAAATTTAAAACAAATTCCTTCTAATCACCTTATTTTTATTTTATAATGAACTAAAATAAACTAGTTAATGAAACAAGGGGGATTCACCATTGATTCATATTAAAGATTTACATTCAGGATTAAATATCTTTAAAGCTTTAAGCTCTGAAACACGGATTGAAATCATAAATTTATTAAAAAAATACGATAGCTTAAACTTAAATGACCTTGCTGAAAAGTTAAATTTAACGAACGGTGCTGTAACTATGCATATTAAAAAGCTGGAGGAAAGCGGTATCATAGATATTACGACAACGGTTGGAAAGCACGGCATTCAAAAAATGTGCTATTTGAACGAGGATATCCTAACAGTCGAATTGCAAAGCAAAGAAATTGAGCACTCCTATGAGTACGAAATTAAAGTGGGCCATTACTGTGATTATCATGCTGAACCAACATGTGGGTTAGCCACAAAGGATAGTATAATAGGAGAGTTTGATGACCCCCGTTATTTTGCAGATCCCGAACATATTAACGCTGAAGTTGTTTGGTTGAATAATGGTTTTCTAGAATATCGAATCCCAAACTACTTAAAAAGAACGGAAGAATTTAATGAGCTGCAGTTTATTTTTGAGATTAGCTCAGAGGCACCAGGATATAATGAAGAATGGCCGTCTGATATTTATTTTTATATTAACAACATTGAACTTGGTTTTTGGACATCTCCTGGTGATTTTGGAGAAGTGAGAGGAAACAATAATCCAGATTGGTGGCCAGGTCACTTAAATCAATACGGAATCGCAAAACTATTACGTATTAACAAAAATGGTACCTTCATTGATGGATGTCGCATTTCAGATGTAACAATAGATGATATTAATCTTAATACAAGATCGGATATAAAATTCAAATTATCTGTATCAGACCATGCTAAAAATGGTGGAGGATTAACATTATTCGGAAAAAACTTTGGGAATTTCAATCATGATATTGTCGCTCGTGTTTTATATGATGTTATAAAATAAAGTGAAACTAACCATCAGTGGGGGTTCTTCATCCCCCACCTGTCTTCTTTGTAAACTCAGAAGCTTGATGTGATTGGTGCTTACTGCCCGTTAAGAGTGGAATAAATTTCACATCACCTCCTTTCCATCGAGGTGATGTTTCACTTTTTATTCACTTATTACTCAATCCACCCCCAAAAGTTATAGTATGATTTAATAAAAGCTGTCTTTCAAGGGGGATATTCTGATGAAAATTGCTATCTTACTTGTTATTCTAATTGGAGTTATATCTTTAGTCGGTACAGTTCTTATTGGAGGCAAAGGAGATAAACATTATGATACAAAAACAAAAGCAAACCTCTCTCGCTTATCATGGATTTATATCATTTTAGGGATAGGGATTATTATTGGTTTTGCTATTTATTTAAGATAAAGTGAAACTTCCATCAGTGGGGGTTTCTTCATCCCCACTGATGGTTAGTTGAACCAATCGGACCGTTACGGTCAGTTATCCCGCACCTACCCTCTTTGTAAACTCTATTTAAGTTTGAGGTGGGGATCTTACTGTCTGTTAAGTGTGAGATAAATGTTAAATTAGAAATTCT
>DASQMK010000788.1:0-13887 GCA_035645575.1 Metabacillus sp. | reverse complement strand
CCGGTAGCAGAAAATAAGACTGTATTTAACACCAAGTTTAATAAGCCGGGAATTTATAAGCTTTGGGCCGAGTTCAAGTTTGGAGAACAAGTCAATGTTTATCCATTTGTTATAGAAGTTAAAGAATAAGTTAATATCCTGCTGGTATTATGAGCAGGATATTAACGTTACTAATATACCTTACGTGGGTATTGTATAGAAATTTTATGAAGGAGAGTTTTTATTATGGGGGAAGTAGTTAAAAAAATTAAGATCGCGATAAATGGTGGAATTGAATTTGGTGCAAAACTTAACGCAAAGCAACTTTTGACGATCTCAAAATATATGAACGAAGAAGAGGAACTTGAGTTAACAACCTTTCAACAACTCTATATAGCAATACCCGAAGATAAAAAAGAAGAAATCATTGAAGAATTCCATGGTGTTGGACTGTCATGCTACCCTGTCGGAAACTTTGTAAAGAGCTTGAGAACCTGCAATTTTTGTAAAGGGGAAGAAGAGGAAGGTATGCCTGTGGCTAAAGAGTTGAATCGACGCATTGCCGGGAAAGCTGTTCCATTTACCCTTAAGGTTGCGTATACAGGCTGTCCCATTGGTTGTGGTGAGCCTATGTTAAGTGATATAGGAATCATGAAGATAAAAGATCATTACAATTTATATGTTGGAGGAAAAGCGAAAGGGAAAGACGCTGAGGTCGGTACCTTGTTGATGGAAAATCTTACGCCAGAAGAATTGTACGATGATGTTGAGAAGATTATTGATGTCTATTCACAAATGGGGAAAAAGCGAGAGACATTCTATAAATTTTTGAAGCGAATAGGTAGAGATCAATTAATCAGTTAAGGTAACCTTCTAATGTTTTGATTAAGTAATTCAGTTCATCTACTTGCTGTTGGTGATTGCAATTAGGAAATACAAGGAATTTTAATCAAGTAAACTTTTGCTTTTTACAAACATCTAGTAATTAAAATAAAACCATTAATTGGAGGAGATTGGGTTATGTCACATACACAGATGCTTCAGCAGGCAGATCCGAAGCGCTGGAAAGCACTTGCTTTATTATGTACTGCGGGTTTCTTGACGATCATGGATACCTCGATCATGCAGGTTGCACTACCAGTTATTAAAGAAGCACTTGGTTATTCACAGGTAAATTTACAATGGGTAATGAACGCCTATATTATATTTTTCGGAGGACTTCTTCTATTAGGAGGAAAGTTGAGTGATTTGTTCGGCCAACGCCGTATATTCATTTGGGGATTTTTCATCCTGACTTTGTCGTCTTTATTCGCAGGAGTAGCTTGGAATGATATGGTGCTAAATGTTGCACGTGCATTTCAAGGTGCAGGCTCTGCTCTAATTACGCCGGCAGCAATGGCTACGATCATGACGCTATTTGCCGCAAATCCAAAGGAAATGAATAAGGCGCTAGCTTTCTGGGGTCTTTCCGGAGCAGCAGGCGGCTTGGCTGGTATATTCCTTGGGGGAATTATTACGGAGTGGCTAAGCTGGCGGTGGACGTTTTTAATCTATGTTCCTATAGGTATTCTCGTTTTGTTTTTGTCCTCGAGGCTTCTACCAAAAGGTATACGTAGAAATGGCCGCATCGACTACGCAGGTGCTATTTCCGTTACGGCTGCAATAGTCCTGATCGTCTATGGCATCGTAATTGCAGAACATAATGGCTGGCAGTCACCATCTACTATATGGTCATTGTCGATCGGGGCCTTGTTATTCATAATATTTATTTTTATTCAAGCCAAGAAGAAGGAACCGCTCTTGCCGCTTCGCATTTTTAAAATTCCCAACTTGGCTGCGGGTAATATTGCACTTATTTTGTTAAATGGTGTGTGGATTCCATTCACTTACTTCCTTACTTTGTATTTACAACAAGTATTGAAATTTTCTCCTTTTTCAGCTGGAGTATACTTAATACCGGCGCCGGTACTCATGGCGATAACGATGATTTTCTTAACTGGAAAATTGGTTGAGAAATTCGGTCTGAAAATCATCCTAATGGTTGGATTTATCGCTCTTGGTGGTTCCAACCTCTTGCTTTCCTTATACACACCAGTAGATGGAAGTTATTTCTCAACGTACTACCTGCTTTATTATTGGCTTCCTTTGGGAGAGCTCTTGCCTATATTCCTGCTCAAACGGCAGCTATAACTGGTGCTAAGCCGGAAGAGTCAGGGTTAGTATCCGGGGTATATAATACTACTTCCCAGATTGGTTCGGCGATTAGCCTTGCAATTATGGTTGTAATTGCTGCTGGTGTAACAGCCTCGAGCACCACAGAAAGCCCGGTTATTCAATTGAACGAGGGCTTTCAGCAAGCATTTTTCTGGTCCGGCATGGTGGCTTTTGCAGGTGCTGTATTAGCACTTCTGCTTGTCCGCTCAGTAAAGCAAGGAGAAGAGAGTAGTTCGAAGTAAAAGTATAGTAAATTCTTTTATAGAACCTTTTATTTTATCATGTGGGCGTGACGATAAGAGGTTCTTAATTTTTTTATCTTTTACGAATACTATCTGGTTTTTAGCCTTTATGATATGTTTTATAAAATCATCCACAAAATATTACACTATTTCATAGTACAAAAAAGGCATACCAATTTTCATTACCCTCTTATCATGTTAAGTAGCAGCGAAACATCGTTCGTAGAACCGACTGAAATGACCGTTTTTTGAGCTGCATCTGCAAATGTCTTCACCTTTTCCGCAAAATCAGATCGTGTCACAATTACATCTGCATTGTGAATAGCATCGATAAGCATATTTTCTGGTGACTCCGACACATCGATTGTAACAATTTCTGCAGATGTGACTCTTTTTATTTCATCTAAATAAAAGGTACATGAACTTACCTTGCATTCAATGAAAAGATACCGCATCTCCCGTTTCAATGGTTGGCCGAATAGCTGCATGTAGGCAAATCCGGACATCAACACGTTTTCAATATTAAAACCTAATTCATAGGCCTCCTTAATTGTTTGTTCCACAAAAGAACAATAGGGATTTTGTTTTTTAAATCTTGTTATTTCGTCGTCACTGGCAACTTGTGTCCCTCTACCCTTTTGAATAACCAAAAGACCTTCTTCTCTTAGCTGTGAGTATACTCCCTGGATTGTATTTCGGTTGATGGAGAGTTGATCCGCTAACTGATTAGTCGAAGGGAGAGTATCTCCCGGTTTGAGTAAACCTTTTCCAATTAACCATTTAATTTGTTCTTTGATTTGTACGTTAATAGGCAGAGGAGAATGTGAATTAATTTTAAAAAGTGAGCCTGAATATTCCATATTTAAATAACCAACTTTCTGGGTTAACTATTAATTTAGATATGTATAGCTTAATGAAGGAAATACAAAAAATCAAGTTACCCAAAATAAGGTTGCTCTACTTAATAGAATAATTGGTTGACATTAATACTAATTTCAAATAATATATACTTAACTAGTTAACTAGTTAAATATATTTAACGAAAATATTGAGGAGCGATATCACATGGCTGATGTAAATTTAAAAACAGTTTGGAATGGGAATACAAAAGGTAATGGAAGAATACAAGGTAATGGTTTTGAAACAAAAATTGCAATTCCTGAGCCTCTGGGTGGTACTGGGGAAGGTGCAGAACCTAAAGGATTACTTGTAAGTTCTGCAGCAGCTTGTTATTCAATGACTCTTGTTGCTATGCTTGAAGCAAGAAAATTAAATGTAACAGGACTTACAATGAATTCTGAAGCAACAAACTCAAAGGAAGAAGGATTTAAAATTACACATTATCCTGTTGTTCTATTGTCTGCTGAATCAACAGAAGAGCAAATCGAATCAGCTAATCGAACATTTATGGCTGCAGATAAAGCATGTGCAGTCGGAAATATGCTGAAAAAAGCGGATGCGCAAATTGATATTGTAGGCAAGGTATCAGTAGCATCTGCTGAATAAAATCTAGTAACTACGTACATGTATAGGTTCGAAATTAGGCTGGTGCATATACGAATCAGGTAGATGAAAGTTATTACTTGTCATGTCAGCGCGAATACGTTGACATGACAGCAGTTTTATTTCAGGGTCTGCAAAATAGAGCTCGTATGGATAAGAACTTGGGGAACAATATTGTGAATTCAGAAAACCTTAAAAGGAGTATCAGGATGAAAGAGCTAAATGAACTTACAACAATGGAAATGGTAAAAGATTTTCTTGAAAATCATGAAATGAGCTTCTTGTACATGTCCACACCGGAGTGCAGTACATGTCATGCTATATTACCTAAGCTAAGGGAACTACTGGATGGTTACCCGCTTATCCAACTGGGACACATTGATGTTACCAAGGTAGAAGAGGTAGCAGAAAAATTCTTAATATTAACAGCTCCCATGATACTTTTGATCCTAAATCAAAAGGAATACTTACGTGCGGATCGTTTTGTACGTTTTACTATATTAGAGGAAAAACTAGGGAAGATTTATGAGATGTACACCCAGTAACTCAATACTCATTCAGTTACGGAACTAAATACAAAACATATGTATTATTACTACCTAAAATAAAATTAACCTGAGGTGAAATGATGTCAGTACAATACAACGCCCTAACTGTTAATAATCTAAACATTTTCTATCGTGAAGCAGGAGATAAGAAGAATCCTACTATCTTATTACTTCATGGCTTTCCATCTTCTTCTCATATGTTCCGCAATTTAATAAATGAACTTATGGATGAGTATCATATTATCGCGCCGGATTATCCAGGCTTCGGAAATAGCGACCAACCCGGAATAGATGAATTCGACTATACTTTTGATCATCTGGCTTCTGTTATAAATGAATTTCTTGAGGAATTAAAATTAGAGAAGTTTATTTTATATGTTCACGATTATGGTGCTCCGGTTGGCTTCCGTTTAGCAACGAAATACCCAGAACGTATTCAAGCCATTGTTACTCAAAATGGAAACTCATATGAAGAAGGTCTGTTATCTACTTGGGAGCCTGTTCGTACATATTGGGAAAATCCTACTGAAGAGAATAAGATCCCTCTAAAAGGATTATTAACTGCTGAGTTTACTAAATATCAATATATCAATGGAACGCGTAATCCTAATAAAATTAGCCCAGATACATGGAACCTTGATCAAACTGGATTAGATCGTCCAGGCAATGAAGAAATACAACTTGCCTTGATGTATGATTATCGAAATAATGTAAAACAATATCAGGATTGGCAGGAGTATTTTAGAACGTATCAACCTCCTACATTGGTTGTATGGGGGAAAAATGACATGTTCTTTGGACCTGAAGGAGCGTTAGCTTTTCAAAAGGATCTTAAAGATTGTGTTGTGCATTTACTAAATACAGGTCATTTTCCTTTAGAAGAAGAAGTTGAAACCAGTGCTTTTTTAATTAAACAATTCTTAAGAGAACGTCTAATCTAGTAAAACGATGAGAGGCGTGGAGGATTTTCTATGAAATGGGTTATGCGTATCATTCAAGGATTGCTTGCCGTAGTTTTTATACTTGCTGGTATTGTGAAATTAATTGGTCAAGAAAAACAAGTTCAAATGTTTACAAAGACCTTTGATTATTCTTTATGGTTTATGTACGTAATCGGAATTGGAGAAATTTTAGTAGGTATTGGATTAATAGCAGGCTTTTGGAAATCCCGACTTACTTTCAGCGCCTCCATTTTGTCAGTGATGCTGATGGCAGGTGCGGTAATTTCGCATATTAACGCTGGTGAGAAAATCGGTGAAGTGATGCCATCAATTCTTTTAATGATTTTAGGACTAGTCACTTTTATCGGTAAGCGACTAATGATATCAAAAAAGGAACAGAGTTATTTGGGATCATAACAACTCAACTGTTTTGGCTAGTTCTTTTTTCTTTAAAATAAAAGATTAAAGACTGGCCTTTCAATATGATAGGACTTTTAGCAGATTCCTCGTAGATACTTATGGTAACGGCTACTTGCATATGTATTCCTTTAATAGTATCAATATAAATGATATTGCGATGCTTCCATATTTTTGTAGTCAAAAATAACTAGAAACACTCTTGATTTTAATATGTAAGCGTGCTAATATGTGTTTAGATTGTTACCTTAAGTGGGCAAGACTTAACTAAAAACTTAAATATGTTTATTTGATACGATATAATATAGGGATTGTTATTACGAGTGTAAGCTTAACCCAGTTATGTTCAACTTTTTAGTGTTGGAGATAACTATTTTTTATGCACAAAAATATGTTGAAAGGAGGATTGTGATGAGAATCGAAAGAATAATAAATAATAATATTGTCACGTCGATACAAAATGATAATGAAGTTGTCGTGATGGGAAAAGGTGTAGGATTTAAAAAAGAAATTGGCGAAGTGATTGATCCTAATCAAATTGAAAAAGTATATTCACTAGATAACCCTGGTAATACAAATAGGTTTAAGCTTTTACTCCAGGATATCCCGTTTGAAGAAATCCAAACAGTTAATGAAATTGTTTCGTACGCTAAATTATCTCTTGGGAAAAAGTTAAGTGATAGTATTTATATATCACTAACTGATCATCTTCACTTTGCTTTTGAGAGGCACGAGAAAGGTCTGGACTTTAAAAATCCGCTTGCTTGGGAAGTCAAACATTTTTATCATCACGAATATTTGATTGGTAAAGAAGCCTTGGAAATTATCTCAAGGAGGTTAAAAGTCGAGCTGCCTGTCGATGAAGCCATAACAATAGCATTACACATACTTAATGCTGAGATGGATAATACAATGGATAATACAGTAGGAATGACGAAAATTATTAAACAGATCCTAAGTATTATTCAGTACACCTTTAATACTGAGTTTTCTGAAGAAAGTATTGCATACGGACGTTTGTTAACACATTTGAAGTTTTTTGTGCAACGAATTACAATGAATCGGTCTATATCTGACGACAATAATGAGTTGTTTTCGATGATCCGTCACAGTTATCCTAAAGAATATAATTGTGCATTGAAAATTAATGATTATGTTTTTGAAGAAACAAGACATAAGTTAACAACAGCTGAGTTAGCCTATATTACTATTCACATTAATCGAGTTGTAAATGATAAATAAATGGGATTGTTATCGAGATAATCGAGCTTGACCCAAACTCTTCTAAGGAGTTTGGGTCTTTTTACTTTTAAATATAAGTATTAAGTTGTTTAGCTCTAGCGACTAACTTAAACAAATAAGTTCAACCTCCCATGAATGAAACAAATTTATAAGTGGGAAGTTAATATCTTGAACTTGCATTTACTAACATGCAAATGAAGAAAATAAGATCGATTTTAAATACTAGTAATAATATTTTCATAAATTTACGATCTGCCGTATATGTAAACGGTTCAAAGGTGATGTGAGGGGTAGGCGCTGTTTAGTGTCTCCAACTCAATTTTTATAGGAGGAATAGAATATGAATTACAAAAAAGTTGCAAATGATATTACAAATGCAATTGGTGGAGAAGAGAATATTGAATTTGCTACTCATTGTATGTCAAGATTGAGATTTGGCTTAAAGGATGAATCTAAAGCTGATGATGGATCAGTAGAAAATATACAAGGTGTCAAAGGAGTCATGAAGCAGGGAGGCCAGTATCAAATTATCATTGGAGGAGATGTATCAAACGTCTTTAATGAATTGCCTAGAAGTGTTCGTAGTAATCCAGGTGAAGGTGAAAAAGAGAAAAGTGGACAAAAGAAAAATGTAAAAGGTTATTTCAATTCCATCTTTGATTATATATCAGGATCTATTACAGCAGCGATACCTGTTTTTATAGGGTGTGGAATGGTAAAACTACTTTTAGTTATTCTAGCCTTGATCGGGTTAGACGGTACACCAACGTATAATGTTCTCAATATTATTGGTGATACAGGTTTCTATTTTTTACCGGTTATATTAGCTTATACTGCTGCAAAAAAGCTAAATACAGATGTTGTTCTTTCTATAGTCGTCTCAGCCGTACTCATTCACCCAACTTTAATTGAAGCGATGGCAGGTGAAACTAGCTTATCATTCCTAGGATTACCGATTTTTTCAACGAGCTATGCCTCAGCGGTAATTCCTCCTTTGTTTGGAGCATGGGTGTTATCATTAGTGCTTCCGGTAGTAGATAAAATTACGCCAGGATGGTCAAAAGCAGTTCTAAAGCCATTCCTAGCCCTTATTATTACTATTCCTATTGTATTAATAGTGTTCGCTCCTCTTGGTGCAATGATAGGACTTGGATTAACTAAAGTGACTGAAATTACGCAACAGTTCTCACCTGGTCTAACGATGATGGTTTTATCAGCATTAATGCCTTTCTTGATTATTACTGGTATGCACCATGCTTTTGATCCAATTTGGCTTTCTAATTTTGCAACCCTTGGATTTGACGGACTATTTCTACCAATGATGTTAGCTACTAATTTTGCTATTGGTGCAGCTTGCTTGGCTGTTGGTATCAAAACAAAAAATAAAAATCTTAAATCAATTGCCTATTCATCGGGGATTTCAGGAAGTATAGCTGGTATTACAGAGCCGGGATTATTTGGAGTTTTAATTAGACTGAAACGACCTTTATATGCCACAATGATTGGTTCGGGTGCAGGTGGATTACTGGTAGGGCTTTTTCAGGTTAAATCTTATGCAGCTGCTTCTCCAGGGGTCATATCTATGATTCAATTTTTAACACCGGATACCTCTTCAAATTTAATGAATGCTATTATAGTAGCTGTTGTTTCAACTGTAGTATCATTTATAGCGACGTTTATTTTAGGATTTGAAGACCTATCAGGAGGCACTTCAAAAGACCGTGATTCGAAAAATGACGCTAATACTATTTATTCTCCAATGAGTGGTCAAATAGTAGATCTTGAGAATGTAAATGACGCTACTTTTTCAAGGAAATTACTTGGTAATGGGATTGCAATTAACCCTTCAGAAGGTAAGGTTTTTGCACCTACAAATGGAGAAATTAAAGTCATGTTCCAAACAGGTCATGCTATCGGATTGGAAACAGAAAGTGGGGATGAGTTACTAATTCATGTCGGAATAGACACTGTAAAGCTAGATGGTAAGGGGTTTAATCCGAAGGTATCTAGTGGTGATAAAGTGAAGAAAGGTGACTTATTATTGGAATTTGATATCAATTTTATCAAATCACAGGGATTTGACGTAACAACTCCAATTATCATGACAAATTTGGAAGAAACGAAGAAAATGATTTCTACTAAAAATAATCAGAATGTAATTAAACCAAACGAAATACTATTAACATTAAATGAAGGAGAGACAAAATAATGGGATTTCCTAAGAATTTTTTATGGGGTGGAGCTACTGCAGCCAATCAGTGTGAAGGGGGATATAATTTAGGCAATAGAGGTTTAGCCAATGTTGACGTGATCCCAACTGGAAAAGACCGAATGGCTGTCATTAAAGGTGAGAAGAAGATGTTTGATTTTGATGATGAACATTATTATCCGGCAAAAGATGCGATTGATATGTATCATCATTATAAAGAAGATATCGCTTTGTTTGGGGAAATGGGTTTTAAAACATATAGAATGTCGATTGCATGGACGAGAATATTCCCAAATGGAGATGAAACTGAGCCAAATGAAGAGGGTTTAGCATTCTACGACAATCTCTTTACAGAATGTAAAAAACATGGAATTGAGCCACTGGTAACAATCTCTCATTTCGATTGTCCGATGCACCTTATTAAAGAATATGGCGGTTGGAGAAACAGAAAGGTAATTGGTTTCTTCGAAAATTATTGCCGAGCAATTTTTACCAGATATAAAGGGAGAGTAATATATTGGCTTACATTTAATGAAATCAATATGATCTTACATGGACCTTTTATGGGAGCAGGTTTATATTTGGCTGAAGATGAGAATAAAGAGCAAATCAAATATCAAGCAGCACATCATGAATTAGTTGCCAGTGCTCTTGCGACTAAGATTGCTCATGAAATTGATCCTGAAAATCAAGTTGGTTGTATGATAGCGGCAGCACCTCATTATCCATATACTTGTAATCCTGAGGATGTATTAGCAGCTCAACTGAAAGATAGAGAAGATTTCTTCTTTGCAGATATTCAGTCTAGAGGGTACTATCCATCATATGTTTTAAAAGAACTTGAAAGAAAAGGGATTAAGATTGAAATGGGTGAAGATGATCTGCAGGTAATTAAGGATCATACTGTAGACTTTATCTCATTTTCCTACTATATGTCTCGTGTTGCCTCTGCACATCCAGAAAAGTTTGAATCAACTGAAGGGAATATTTTTAACACGATTAAAAATCCGTATCTTCAATCAACTAATTGGGGTTGGCAAATTGATCCAATAGGATTACGGATTACATTGAATGTTCTGTATGATCGTTATCAAAAACCTCTATTTATTGTTGAAAATGGTATTGGGATGGAAGATATCCCTAATGAAGTTGGGGAAATTAACGATGAAGAAAGAATTAAGTTCTTATCAGAGCATATTGCTGCTATGAAAGATGCTATTGACCTTGATGGAGTAGATTTAATGGGTTATACGATGTGGGGATGTATTGACCTAGTTAGTGCTGGAACTGGAGAAATGAAGAAACGTTATGGATTTATTTACGTAGATCGAGATAATGTCGGAAATGGAACGCTAAAAAGAAGTAAGAAAAAATCTTTTGAGTGGTATAAGAACGTTATTGCATCAAATGGTGCGGATTTGTAAAAATATCTAATTTTTACGACAGATCATGAGAATATGGAAGGATCGTTATTCAAAAGTAGTCGATTGGGGGATATCCCTTATCGACTACTTTTTTGCATTTATGCATCATTAACGTACCTTGTGTTCAATAAGAGATAATGTCTTTTCTGTATAAGAGGTTAACCAAACAGTTTCATGTAAGCAAATCCGGAAAACAACACGTTTTCAATGAATACCTAAGGTAATATGGCTTCGAATTTGCCTTGTTGCCTAATATCTTGTGAAGAACTTCCAACGAGCACCTTAAACAAACCTGGTCTAACAACCCATGATTTTGAAGCCTCATTATAAGCTGACAGAACTCTCTTATCTACTGTAAATGTTACAGTTTTGGTTTGGCCTGGCTTTAATGAAATCTTTTTAAAGCCTTTTAGTTCCTTATATGGCCTAAAAATTGATGTATTTTTATCACGAATATAAAGCTGAACAACTTCCTTACCTGCTACGTTTCCAGAATTAGAAACGTTTACCGATACAGTTAGTAGTTTATTTTTATTTAAGTCGACCTTAGTTGAACTTAATTTAAGATTATCATACGTAAAGTTCGTGTAAGAAAGACCGTATCCAAATGGATATGCGGGTTTTATCCCTTTTGTATCATAGTGACGATAACCAACGAAGATCCCCTCGGCATATAGAACAGTATTGTTGGTAAGATCACCAGGGAAGTGACCATATGATGGGACATCGCTGTAATTTACCGGGAAGGTTACTGGGAGTTTTCCAGAAGGATTGACTTTTCCAGTTAGAACATCGGCAATTGAATTACCTCCTTCTTGCCCTGGAAGCCAAGCTAGTAAAATAGCGTCAGCATAGTCTCTCCAGCTCGCAACTTCAATAGGTGCACCTATATTCAGAACTACAACCAACTTTTTGCCTTCAGCATGATAAGCATTGGAAAGATCTTTAATAAGCTGAACCTCTACTGGTTTCATATTCATGTCCGGTCTATCTACTCCTTCTGATGAGGCTCTTCCGATAAAAACTATCCCAATATCCGTACTTTTTGCTAAAGAAGTAGTATCATAACTACTCAAACCTTCTACTATCTTGTGCCTATTTATAGAGTTTACCACTTTATATTGAGCATTCTTCAAACCCTGTACTAATGAAACAACATCTTTTGGTTCAACATTCACTTGAGAACTACCGCCGCCCCCGATAATCATCCCTAATTTGTTATTGTAGAGGTCTACAACTGCATTTTGGCCTGCTACCCCAATCGTAGGAACTCCCTTAATTGGCAAAGTTTGAAGATCATTTTTCAAAAGCACCATACCTTCAGCAGCCAATTTACGAGCTAGTTTGGCACTTTTAGTTGCAGTTTGTTTAGTGAGATTTGTTTTATGTTTATAATCCACATTCTTATATTCCCCTTTAAATGTCGGTGTTTTAACAATAACCTTAAGAATATTACGGACATTTGAATCAAGAGTGCTTTCACTAAGTGTACCGTTTTCAATGGCGGATTTAATTAAGTCTGGTGTAGGTGCTGAAGCCTTATTGTACATGAATTTGGCATAGGTAATCGTCCTTTGTATATACCTGGTATGATTACATCATTTCCAGTCACCAAAGCAGCAATAGGATCTTTTACAGCCCACCAATCGGACATCACAAATCCTTCATAGCCCCACTCTTTCCTTAGAATATCGGTTAAGAGATATTGGTTTTGGGAAGCAAAAACGCCATTTACTGATTATAAGCACTCATCATCGTCCATGGCTCTGCTTGCTTTACAGCCATTTCAAAAGCAGGAAGATAAATTTCTTTTAATGCTCGTTCAGATATTACCGAATTGATCGTTGTTCTATTTGTTTGCTGATTATTGGCAGCATAATGTTTAAGAGATGCACCTACACCCGTGGATTGAATCCCATTGATAAACGCTGTAGCCATAGTGCCAGCCAGAAAGGGATCTTCAGAGTAATATTCAAAATTTCTTCCCCCTAAAGGATCACGCTGAATATTTACTCCAGGTGCTAATAGGACATCGATTCCATATTCCCTGGATTCCTTCCCCATGGCTTTTGCCACTTTTGCCATTTGAGTAACATCCCATGTAGCTGAAAGCAATGATGGAATGGGAAATGCAGTTGCGTATCTCGGGGCAATCCCAGCTCTACCACCAACCCTGACACCTGCAGGGCCATCAGAAAGGATTATCGACGGTATGCCTAAACGCGGAATAGTATAAGTTGCACCTACTACACCATTTGGACCCGGGTAGCCTGATCCAATAACTAAATGAGCCTTTTCATTCAATGTCATTGATTTTATTACTTTCTCGATTGACGCTTCATCCACTAGTTTCTGGGGGGTGTCTTTGCTAAATGCAAAAGCTCCGTTTGAATTTGTAAACAACAGAAGAATAGTAAACAGTAATGAATATATGATCTTTTTAATACTTTCCATAATCTCCTCCTAATAAGGTTTAATATAGTTTGCACTTCTTAAGCAACTTCTGTTTTCCTATGCTTTGGTTTTCTTTTTAAGATCAAGGGTTGAAAAACTCTTTCTCCTCTATCTTTTTTCCTTTCCTTCGATTTTTTATTAGAAATGTCAAGTAGTTTGTTTATCTTAAAAAAACATTCCTTCGTTTGTTTTTCAAGGCTTATGCAACTCCTTAATAAAATGAGTGCTTTATGTCTTTTGATATTTATCTATCTTAAGGAAAAAATGTACATACCAAAAAACCTTCCGTTATACTCTTACTGGAAGGTTTTGATGCATTTAGCTATTTTAAAGAGGAGGCTTATCAGGATGGTAATGTAGTATATAGAAAAGTTGTTATACTTTATAGAAGATAAAGATTAGCCAAGTCATTCACTCTTTCTACGTTTTTCATACACTCTTCTTGCCATTTCCTCTAAAATAAAAACAACTGGAATTTGAGTAGTAATATTCGAAGTTTCAAAAAATTCTTCCGACACATAGTAGGATACATTTTTGTCAGAAATTTTGGCTATTGTAGACTGCCCATTGTTCGTAATACTTAGAATCTTACTGTTTTTATCTTTCAACTTATGAATGTGTGAAATGGTAAATTCATTTTCTCCAGAAACAGACAAAGCAATCGTAATGCTATTATTTAAGTTGGCGTGAATGGGCGTATACCAATCTTTTAAG
>DASQMK010000787.1:0-3072 GCA_035645575.1 Metabacillus sp. | reverse complement strand
TAAGTCTTGACATCGGTACATCCAGTGTTAAAGTAATTATTGGTGAAATGACGAATGATGCTTTAAACATTATAGGTGTAGGTAATGTGAAATCAGAAGGATTAAGAAAAGGATCTATAGTCGATATAGATGAAACGGTTCATTCTATTAAAAAAGCGGTAGAGCAGGCCGAGAGAATGGTTGGAATCTCCCTAAAACGAGTCGTAGTAGGTGTAACAGGAAATCATGTTCAACTACAAGACTGCCATGGGGTTGTTGCGGTTTCTAGTGAAAATCGTGAAATTTCCAATGAGGATGTTAGACGAGTGATTGAGGCTGCTCAAGTTATTTCTATTCCACCTGAAAGAGAAATCATCGATGTTATCCCAAGACAATTTATCGTGGATGGCTTAGATGAAATAAATGATCCAAGAGGGATGCTCGGTGTACGTTTAGAAATGGAAGGCACAATCATAACTGGATCTAAGACGATTTTACATAATTTATTACGGTGTGTAGAACGTGCTGGTTTAGAAATTACAGATATTTGTTTACAGCCGTTGGCAGCGGGTTCTGTCGCTTTATCAAAAGATGAGAAGAACCTTGGTGTTGCATTAATTGATATTGGCGGTGGTTCAACGACAATTGCAGTCTTTGATCAAAACCATTTAGTTGCAGCGAGTGTGCTTCCAATTGGCGGTGAAAATATAACAAAAGATATTTCGATTGGACTACGCACGACAACTGATGAAGCAGAGCGTCTTAAATTAAAGTATGGACATGCTTTTTATGATCATGCATCAGAAGATGAGATTTTTGATGCAGCAGTTATTGGGTCAGATCAAAAAAGAACATTTAATCAATTAGAGCTTGCAGATATAATTGAAGCAAGGTTGGAAGAAGTATACGAACTTATTTTGTATGAACTAAGAAGACTTGGAATACAAGAGCTGCCAGGAGGATTTGTATTAACTGGTGGAACTGTTAAAATGCCAGGAGTCTTAGAGCTAGGACAAGCAGTCCTCCAAAATAGTGTTAGAATCGCAAGTCCAGATTATATTGGAGTTAGAGAGCCACAATATATGACGGGAGTCGGTTTAATCCAATTTGCATATAAAAATGCTAAAATTCAAGGCAGAAAAATAGGTTCAAATGTTACGGTTGATGCAGTAGAGGTTGCTGCAACGAAAGAACCTCAACAGCAGCAGAGGACAAAACCTCAAAAGCAACAAGAAGATAAAAAAGTAAATAAAGTAAAGAAATTTTTTGGCTACTTCTTTGAATAGTAAACATCAATTAGAAGTCATTTGATGGATTAGGAGGATTTTGCATGTTGGAGTTTGATACAAATATTGATGGCTTAGCTACCATTAAGGTCATCGGAGTTGGTGGCGGTGGTAATAACGCCGTTAATCGAATGATAGAACACGGAGTTCAAGGTGTAGAATTTATTGCAGTTAATACGGATGCTCAAGCACTAAACTTATCTAAAGCTGAAGTGAAAATGCAAATCGGTTCTAAATTAACAAGAGGATTAGGCGCAGGTGCTAATCCTGAAGTTGGGAAAAAAGCTGCTGAAGAAAGTAGAGAACAAATCGAAGAAGCGTTAAAAGGCGCAGATATGGTATTCGTAACAGCTGGAATGGGTGGTGGAACAGGAACAGGTGCTGCACCTGTTATCGCTCAGATAGCAAAAGATCTCGGTGCATTAACAGTTGGTGTTGTTACAAGACCTTTCACTTTTGAAGGCCGTAAGCGTCAAATGCAAGCTGCTGGCGGGATTACATCAATGAAGGAATCGGTTGATACATTAATTGTAATTCCAAATGATCGTCTACTTGAAATAGTAGATAAGAACACACCAATGCTTGAAGCGTTTAGAGAAGCGGACAATGTATTACGTCAAGGTGTTCAAGGTATTTCAGACTTAATTGCAACACCTGGTCTAATTAACTTGGATTTCGCTGATGTGAAAACAATTATGTCTAATCGAGGCTCGGCATTAATGGGGATTGGTGTAGCAACTGGAGAGAATCGTGCGGCAGAGGCTGCGAAAAAGGCTATTTCAAGTCCATTATTAGAAAAATCAATTGACGGAGCACAAGGTGTTCTTATGAACATTACTGGTGGAATGAATTTAAGCTTATATGAAGTTCAAGAAGCTGCTGATATCGTTGCAACTGCTTCAGATCAAGATGTGAACATGATTTTCGGATCTGTTATTAATGAAAATTTAAAGGATGAAATTATAGTTACAGTTATTGCAACTGGTTTCACTGAGCAGGAAATGAACGCTTTAAAGCCGCAAAATACTCGTTCATTTGGTAACTCTGGTACAATGTCTAAACCTGCTCCAAAGCGTGAAACTCATCGAGAAGAACCAGTTCAAGAGCCGATTAATCGCGGTAATGTACAACAACAAACAGAAGAAGCATTAGATATTCCAACGTTCTTGAGAAATAGAAATAAACGCAGATAGAGAAAGAGTGCCAAAAAGGCACTCTTTCTTTTCTATCCTCTCATTTACCACTTCAAATAAGGCATTTTTTCCTCTAATCCTATTACAGTCATCTAAAAATTGCCTCTTTCAAATAAATGGGTTAATGTAAATAGATTTAAGTAGTTCACTGTTCGTTCACTTTTTCTCTCCTTTTAGTCCGGTCGACAAAAATTCTAATAATCTTTCAAAAATACTTACTGTTTCTCGGCAGTAAGTGACAGACTTCCTATTGATTTGGATTTATACTATTTCCAACAGCTGCTCATCTATTGATCTACTTTTTAAAGTGGGCTAGATAATAGGAGGGATTCGTATGACAGAAGGGAAAGGGGTAGCAGATGTCTATTTATTTAGACGTTATATGGCTTTTAAACTTTTCCTTTGATTTACTTCTTCTTGTTCTAACTGCAATTGTGTTAAAAAGGAAAATAAATAAATTTCGATTGGTCTTAGCTGCCCTAATAGGGTCAAGTATTGTAATCATGATGTTTACTCCGCTAGCATTTATTGCTACTCATCCGTACGGAAAAATGGTTATTTCCATATTAATGGTGTTATCAGCATTTGGGTTTAAAAGATTTCGCTTTTTTTTT
>DASQMK010000786.1:0-1829 GCA_035645575.1 Metabacillus sp. | reverse complement strand
TACGTTCAACACCTACACCGTAAGAGATCTTACGAACAGTAAATGTTTCGCTAATTCCACCACCACGACGCTTAATCACAACACCTTCAAATACCTGAATACGCTCACGAGTACCCTCAACGATACTTACGTGTACACGTACAGTATCACCAGGACGGAATGAAGGTAAATCAGTTTTTAATTGTTCTTTTGTGATTTCTTCAATTAGTTTTTGCATCGTTTTCAACTCCTTCCAACAGATGCTCATTCCAATATTTATTCATTGCAGCGGAACATCGTTTTAAAAGACTGCATCTTATACTTCAGCAAGTCACGAGATTTATCTTACCATAACGCATCATTAGGTGCAATAGCTAGTTTTCATTTTGCCACTTTTTTATGAGGGATTTTTGCTTTTCTGATAATGGGTACTTTTCTAATAGATCTGGACGTCGTTCATAAGTTCTTTTTAAAGACTGTTCCTCACGCCACTCAGCGATTAATTTGTGATTTCCTGATAAAAGTACTTCCGGTACTTTAAAACCTCTAAAATCAGCTGGTCTTGTGTAGTGTGGGTGTTCAAGCAAGCCAGAGCTATACGAATCTAATATAGGTGAATCTTCATTCCCTAGAACACCAGGAAGCAGCCGAACAATACTATCTGTTATAACCATTGATGCAAGCTCTCCACCTGTTAAAACAAAGTCACCTATAGATATTTCATCTGTTACAAGGTGTTCTCTAATTCTTTCATCATACCCCTCATAGTGCCCGCAAATAAAAAGAAGGTGGTCATCTCTAGCTAATTCTTCTGCTTTTGCTTGCGTAAACCGTTCACCCTGAGGACATACCAAAACCACTTTCGGCTCTGAATTTCCTTGTTTTCGAATATCCTCAACAGCATCAAAGATCGGCTGCGGTGTCAACACCATCCCGGCTCCTCCACCATATGGATAGTCATCAACGTTTTGGTGCTTATTGGAGGAATACTTACGAAAATTTATCACATTAAATGTGACAGCTTCTTTTTCTTGAGCTTTTTTAAGAATTGACTCATTTAATACTCCATGAAACATTTCTGGAAAAAGTGTTAAAAAATCAATCTTCATTATTCTAATAGTCCTTCCATTGGTGTGATGATGATTTTCTTTTCATCGATGTTGATTTTTTTTACAATTTCATCAATGTACGGAACGAGCAAGTCTTTTCCTGCTTTTCTTTTGACAACCCAAACATCATTAGCTCCCGTGGCAAGAATTTCACGAATTGTTCCGATTTCTTCCCCACTATTAGTAAACATTTTGCATCCTATGATTTGATGGAAGTAATATTCACCTTCTTCAAGCTCTGATAATTGAGATTCGGAAACCTTTAATAAAGAACCCTTAAATGGCTCAACGTCTTGAATAGAGTGCATTCCCTCAAAAGTTAAGAGGTCAAAATTTTTATGTACACGGTGACTATCAACAACAACTTCTACTGGTTCAGTGGAGCCTTCCTTGAAAATATATAACGTATTTCCAGGCTCATATCTTTCTTCAGCGAAATCCGTTTTTGAAATTACGCGCACTTCTCCTTTAATTCCATGTGTGTTAACAATTTTTCCAACATTAAACCATTTCTCGGCCATATTTATCACCTCAGGCGTATTTGATCCACTATACCGTCTTTTATGACAATGGTTTTCTCTTTCATTAATTCATCCCAGTTGTCACCAACGCTTATGTCTACTATTGCATCTACTTCTTTTTCTTTTATTTCACTACCAATTGGTAATGTATGTACTTGTTCTAATTGAAACTCAACTAGTTTGATTTTTTCACGTCGTTTTTCTATTTCTTTTAAAAATT
>DASQMK010000785.1:0-1526 GCA_035645575.1 Metabacillus sp. | reverse complement strand
CTTATGAATGTGTGAAATGGTAAATTCATTTTCTCCAGAAACAGACAAAGCAATCGTAATGCTATTATTTAAGTTGGCGTGAATGGGCGTATACCAATCTTTTAAGTATGTAGAAAACGTACCTAAGCTCGAGAAGTATCTAGCACCATATTCAGCAAGGGTACCTGAACTGCCGATCCCGATAAAATATACGTGATTTGCTTTAGAAATAGCGTTTGCAGCATCTTCTAGCTTAGAAGTAAAATTTTCATTATGGGTGCGCTCTAAAAACTCGGCTACCACATGCTGGCCGCTTTTGATCGGGGTGTCCCTCTTTTCATCCATTGCTAGCTTCAGTTTTACCTTAAATTCCGAAAAGCCTTCACAATTTAATTTCCTGCAGAACCGCATGATTGTAGATGTGGAAACATGAGCCTCATCAGCAAGATCCCGTATACGCATATAAATGACTTTCTCTTTATGTTGCATAACATATTTGTAAATGAGCATCTCAAGGTCATTGAATGTTGCAATTACTTCATTCGTAAACAAATCCTTTTCTCCCTTCGTGTAAACTTTCTTTTGTTAGTATACTTTAAAAGAGAAACACAGTGTAACTTTTAAGAAACAAATACCTTTAAATGAAAAACAAATCTAACGCTTTCAAAACTATATCGAATTCCTATTTCCCTATCTATAATAGGTTATGTAAATAAGTTTTTTAGGAGGAATGATCCATGAATAAGGGAATTAAGATCGCAACAATTGGCGGAGGTTCAAGTTATACTCCTGAATTAGTAGAAGGATTTATTAAACGATACGATGAACTGCCTGTAAGGGAATTATGGCTAGTTGATATAGAAGCAGGGAAGGAAAAGTTAGAGATCGTTGGGGATCTTGCAAAAAGAATGATTAAAGAGGCAGGACTGCCAATCGAGGTTCATTTGACACTAGATAGGAAAGAAGCATTGAAGGATGCAGATTTTGTTACAACACAATTTCGTATAGGTTTACTGGATGCTCGTGCTAAAGACGAAAGAATTCCTTTAAGTCATGGGGTATTAGGTCAAGAAACAAATGGACCAGGTGGACTTTTTAAGGGATTGCGTACGATACCAGTCATTTTGGATATTGTAAAAGATATGAAAGAACTATGTCCAGATGCTTGGTTGATTAACTTTACAAACCCAGCAGGTATGGTGACTGAAGCTGTTCTTCGCTATACGGACCACAAGAAAATTGTTGGTTTATGTAATGTTCCGATTGGAATTGAGATGGGAGTAGCAAAACTATTAGATGTTGACCATGCTCGTATTCGAATTGATTTCGCTGGTTTAAATCATATGGTATATGGATTAGATGTGTATCTGGACGGTGAAAGTGTTAAAGAGAGAGTAATAGAACTGTTATCAAATCCAGAGAACAGCAGCTTTGTTAAAAACATAGAAGGGCAAGGGTGGGAGCCGGAATTTATTCGCGCATTAAATGCCCTAACTTGTCCATATCACCTCTACTATTATAAGAGTGATGAAATGCTGGAAAAAGAG
>DASQMK010000784.1:0-1778 GCA_035645575.1 Metabacillus sp. | reverse complement strand
AAAAAAACATTACCTCAGAATACAATAAATAAAACCATACCTAGCCGCAAGCCTGCTTGTACTTTGCGGGTACCATTTCCTTCAAAAGTAGACTCCCTTACAACATCTCTAAACCAACAACCAACAACCAATAATAAATATAAAAAGCTCAATAATCAAAAACACACCACCCAAGTAATAAGAATGCATATACATTACACCGGATGTTGTTAAACACAATGCACCTATACTGGTTAAAATAGGCCAAGGGCTAGGATTAACTAAGATGAAATGGATGTTTATTTGTCATTTTTTATTTTTTTAAATGCCCCTATACGTAAATCAATAAAAATACGAAATATATATATCAAAAAATTTCTCGAAAAAAGATTATGATACCTATAAGTGTAGTAAAGTTCTAACATTGTAAAGATGCATCCATTTTAAATAACGTATAAACATTTTATTTTCTGTGTTTTGATATACGAATAACTCTGCAAGATTTTTTCGTAATGTTATTGCTTCATTGGACTGCCAATAATCATCTACGCGACCATTTTCCAGAAAAAGCGTATAAAGGGGATACTGCTCATACGTATCCCAATCTGCATGAGTCTTCATCCAATCTGCTAATAAACGCATATTATCTGGACCTCCAAGCTAACATTATTTCCATTTTATGAACAGGAAGTAAATTTATAAAAGTATCTCGTGCAGAACGCTCTGCACTAATCGGAGAAACTTCAGGATAAAAAAAATCAAGTAATTTTTTTATCAAAAAGTAACTTGTGCGGATCAATTACTATTTTATTTGATTTTCTGTAAGGTAGCCGCATTTCTATACTCCAAACATGTAAATCCTTATAAAACATGCGTGCGAAGATAACTCTCATAATATAAAGCATAGATTTCCCAAAAAAAAATTGGGCCACCAGCCAATGTTGCAAGTAAATTAATATTAGTATCTTCGAAAAATGGTTCTATCTTTTAATAAATGACTTTGTCTATGTTTTAATAATTGGTAATCCCGTTGTAAAAATCTATTATCAGCGTCTTTGGGATTCGCTAAACAGCAAGAAATCTACAAGTTGTTTGGGCATTTTTAAGGTATTAATACAATGATATTCAAAGGAAAAAAAATTGATTGAAGGTACTTTTTTTTTCCTATTAGGTAAAATATCGATAAAATCCCCCCCAAATACGAAATGTCCAAATTGCTCGGGTTAAGTCGTAAATATCAGGAAATTCATGAGCAAATTTTCTAGATTGCTTTTTTATCCAACTCATCAATTAAAAGCCTATAGGTAATCCATCAAAAGTATATAATATACTCGCGGTTAAGAACAAGCAATGCTAATGATAAAGGCAAATAGACTTTCCAGCCCAACGACATCAATTGATCATAGCGATATCTCGGAAAAGCTGCGCCGAATCCAAATAAAGATAAAAAGAATTATTTGTAATTTTATCGCAAACCATAAATATGGTATGTTAGCAATATGGTAAAACGGCCAAGGGAGGTAACCATCCGCCCAAAAAAAATAAAACAAATAAACTACTCATTAAAATAATATTTGAGTACTCCGCGATAAAAAACAAGGCAAAACCAGCAGCAGAATATTCAACGTTATAACCTGCAACCAATTCCCCCTCCGCCTCAGGCAGATCGAACGGAAGGCCTATTTGTTTCAGCTAAAGCTGAAACAAAGAACATTATCGAAACAGGAAACAGTGGTACTATAAACCACACATTCTTCTGAAACATAACGAAGATCTATTAGATTCAGCGATCCTACACA
>DASQMK010000783.1:0-2415 GCA_035645575.1 Metabacillus sp. | reverse complement strand
TGTAAGGTTTACAGCACATTGCCTCTTCTTTTATAAAAGCAGCTAATCATCTTCTACATATAGGTACGCAAATCTCACAATAATCACTATTAACCATTTCCCCAATATATTTTTCAAAAATTGGCTTTGAATCGATTTGATAGCCACGAATCGATATTTCGGTGAAAATTTCCGTCCACGCTCTTTGAATATCCTCTGCTGTATGTTTCACTGTAAAAATAGCATATTCCCCACCAGGTAATTCATTTTCACTAACGAAATCATCAATTTGATAATCATTTGAGATGACTATGCAAGCATCAAAGCGACAGCTTTCTGGGACTGTTGTATTCGGGTCGTCTTGAGAAATACCAAGTACTATTGCTGATTCGGTAAGCAACTTATTCTCCTTAGCCCATTCTTTCAGTCTCCTCATCACATGAATGTTGTTGGGACCGTATGGACCAGTTTGTCGCATATATGCGATTCGATATTTTGGTAAGCACTCAACCTTGATATTCATATATCTCTTCTCCTTTTATATCAACATTTCACTACATTCCAAAATTTAACATGATATAAAATTTGATTCACCAAAAATTTTAAAATTTTTTTCTTGTTCTGTTTATTCCAATATAAAATAATGCTTATCCTTGTTTTTAGGATAGATCCCCTTCTCATTTCAGAAAGCTAGTCCTAACGAAAAAGTTATTTCCATCAATATGCATGCTGTTAATCATTGGCTGGTTTCGTAAATTTTGTTGCTTCATAAGAAGTATGGGGAGTGGTTGATTTCGTAGCATCTTCTCCCTAGGAAAAAAACAATACCACATTTTTAAAAATTCTTTTTTATTTTCTTATATTCCAATTAACTGTAATATATTGGATAAGGGGCTCATGATTGTGTTGTTCATCATGGGCTTCATATAAATAATGTAGGAAAAAAATCATGTTAAGGAGGTGTAGATTTGGTAAATAAATCGAAACAGGAGCCTGTTTGGTTGCAAGAGTATATTGATTCACCAGAAAAACAACAAAAGCTTTATAGAAGAACATTAAAAATTGTCGTCTTATCACAAATCTTTGGAGGGGCTGGACTTGCAGCAGGTATAACGGTAGGAGCGCTTTTAGCACAGGATATGCTCGGAACTGAAAGTGCAGCAGGCCTTCCAGTTGCTTTACTCACATTAGGGTCAGCAGGGGCTGCGTTACTAGTGGGCCGAGTTTCGCAGCGTTTTGGACGCAGAATAGGGCTGTCAGGTGGATTTCTTACTGGTGGACTGGGAGCGATTGGAATAATCGTCGCCTCCTTAATCAACAGTGTCATGCTATTATTCGCTTCTCTTCTTATTTATGGAGCAGGTACCGCCACAAATCTGCTAGCACGGTACGCCGGTACGGACCTGGCGACACCTAAACAAAGGGCAACTGCTGTGAGCATGGCGATGGTGTCGACGACCTTTGGTGCTGTGGCAGGTCCCAACCTTGTCGATGTAATGGGAAATTTTGCGCGATCTATTGGTATTCCAACCTTGGCTGGTCCCTTTATCTTAGCTGCCGCCGCCTTTATCCTAGCCGGGTTCGTTCTCTTCATTTTTCTTCGTCCAGATCCTTTGATTGTATCCACAGCGATATCGAGGGCTCAGGAAAAAAATAATTTTGAGCAAGCGAAAACAAATAGTGAACTATCTACAAAAAATAAAAGCGGAATTGTCGTAGGCGCTACGATTATGGTGTTAACACAATTGGTTATGGTGGCCATTATGACGATGACACCCATACATATGGAGCACTATGGCCATGGGTTGAGAGCAGTGGGATTAGTCATAGGTTTTCATATAGGTGCTATGTATTTACCTTCCCTTTTTACAGGACTGTTAGTAGATAAAGTTGGGCGTACTACTATGGCGGTTGCCTCTGGTGCCACACTTTTGTGCTCCGGCTTGGTAGCTGCATTTGCACCAGGTCACTCGATGTTTCTGCTTATTTGTGCTCTGATTCTGCTTGGTATTGGGTGGAACCTTGGTCTAATAAGCGGCACTGCACTCATTATCGATGCCACACATCCAACTGTTCGTGCAAAAACACAAGGATCTGTTGATGTCTTAGTTGCACTATCAGGCGCCTCTGGCAGTGCATTATCTGGGATGGTTGTTGCTCATTCAAGCTATGCAACATTATCACTCTCTGGAGCTATTCTGTCACTGTTGCTGATTCCTGTAGTGGTTTGGTCTCGTCGTACACAAGCTAAAGAAGATAGTAAAAAAAGCTTTCAAGCATAAGCACCTCGTCCAGCCTTGGAAAAAGATGCAAATAAATAGAAAACGTACTTTGTTTTCTATTTATTTGTGATTAAACGCGTGACAAAACTTATTGAAACACATCCTTTAGGCTTTCAGGTAAATTGTTCATATACATCTCTACTACATCCGTATT
>DASQMK010000782.1:0-1531 GCA_035645575.1 Metabacillus sp. | reverse complement strand
CTTATGAATGTGTGAAATGGTAAATTCATTTTCTCCAGAAACAGACAAAGCAATCGTAATGCTATTATTTAAGTTGGCGTGAATGGGCGTATACCAATCTTTTAAGTATGTAGAAAACGTACCTAAGCTCGAGAAGTATCTGGCACCATATTCAGCAAGGGTACCTGAACTGCCGATCCCGATAAAATATACGTGATTTGCTTTAGAAATAGCGTTTGCAGCATCTTCTAGCTTAGAAGTGAAGTTTTCATTTTGAGTGCGCTCTAAAAACTCCGCTATCACATGCTGGCCGCTTTTGATCGAGATGTCCCTCTTTTCATCCATTGATAACTTCATTTTCACTTTAAATTCCGAAAAGCCTTCACAATTTAATTTCCTGCAGAAACGCATGATTGTAGAAGTGGACACATGTGCCTCATCAGCAAGATCCCGTATCCGCATATAAATAACTTTTTCTTTATTTTGCATAACGTATTTGTAAATCAGCATCTCAAGTTCATTGAATGTTGAAATTACCTCATTAGTAAACAAATCTTTTTCTCCCCCTTCATGTATACTTTCTTTTGTTATTATACTTCAAAAAGGAAACGCAGTGTTATTTTTGAGAAACAAATGACTTTAAATGAAAAACAAATCTAACGCTTTCAAAACTATATCAAACCCCTTTATCCTTCTCTAAAATAGGTTGTGTAAATAAGTTGTTTTATAGGAGGAATGATCCATGAGTAAGGGAATTAAGATCGCAACAATTGGCGGAGGTTCAAGTTATACTCCTGAATTAGTAGAAGGCTTTATTAAAAGATACGATGAACTGCCTGTAAGAGAATTATGGTTGGTTGATATAGAAGAAGGGAAGGGAAAGTTAGAGATCGTAGGGAACCTTGCAAAAAGAATGATCGAAAAGGCAGGGCTTCCAATCAAGGTTCATCTAACACTAGATAGAAAAGAGGCACTGAAGGATGCCGATTTTGTTACAACACAATTTCGCGTAGGGTTACTGGATGCTCGTGCTAAAGATGAAAGAATTCCATTAAGTCATGGGGTATTAGGCCAAGAAACTAATGGACCTGGTGGACTTTTTAAGGGATTGCGCACGATCCCAGTCATTTTGGACATTGTAAAAGATATGAAAGAACTATGTCCAGATGCTTGGTTGATCAACTTTACAAACCCGGCCGGCATGGTGACCGAAGCTGTTCTACGCTATACGGATCATAAGAAAATCGTTGGTTTATGTAATGTTCCGATCGGAATTGAGATGGGTGTAGCAAAACTATTAGATGTTGACCATTCTCGTATTCGAATCGATTTCGCTGGTTTAAATCATATGGTATATGGATTAGATGTGTATTTGGACGGGGTAAGTGTTAAAGCGAGAGTAATAGAACTATTATCAAATCCAGAGAACAGCAGCTTTGTTAAAAACATAGAAGGGCAAGGGTGGGAGCCGGAATTTATTCGCGCATTAAATGCCCTAACTTGTCCATATCACCTCTACTATTATAAGAGTGATGAAATGCTGGAAAAAGAG
>DASQMK010000781.1:0-6099 GCA_035645575.1 Metabacillus sp. | reverse complement strand
CTTTCCGAATATGCAGACTAGCTAGGAAAAAGAAGAAAACCATTTAAAAGGAATAAGTTTTTCGATGTTATCTTTTTATAGAGACACTGGTCGTCTATGTATACAAAAAAAAGAAGATAAGGGCCTTTTCCCCTTACCTTTCCTGTAAAATAACCTGGGCAGCTGCATATTGACGTGTATGTGTAATCGAAACAAAAATACTGGTGCTACTAGGTGTTTCTTTTAAAATTTTGATGTAGGGTTTTCCTTTTTCATCATTGTTAACCTCAATATCTTGAAATCCTATTTCCTCTCCTATTCCTGTCCCTAAAGCTTTCGAATAGGCCTCTTTGACAGCAAAACGGCCTGCTAAAAACTCAACCTTTCTTTCTTTTGAAAGATTGGCATATTTCTCAATCTCGTTTATCGTTAATATCCGCTTGATAAATCCTGGTTGACGTTCAACAATTCTCCTTATGCGATCAAGCTCAATAATATCCAAGCCAATTCCTGTTATCATATGTAATACAACACCTTCCAAGCCTTTTAATAGTACTATTTACCATAACTCGTACATATTCGTGTTAGTATAAAGTGAGACTTCTATCAGTGGGGTTTTCTTCACTCCCACTGATGGTTAGCGAAACTTATCACGCTAAAAACGCCACGTCCTGTGGCTTAGCCTGACTAGGACATCCTGTCCTTCGTCGGATCTTTACGGGCAGTTATCCCCCACTTATCTTCTTTGTTTTTCTCTCGAATCATGAAGTAGGAATCTTACTGCCCGTTAAGGATGGGATAAAACTAACAGCCATTTAATGTTTCGCCTTGGACACGAAAGGCGCTGTTATTCTTGCCTGTTGATGTCCCATCCTATCAATGATTAACCTTTACCATAGTGTAGCAAAAAATAAAATGCTTTAAGGAGGACACGATGTTTACTAGATCAGAAAACTTTCGTACTTTTCTTCAATTATACCCTGTTGTATCGATTCTTGTTGGTATTCACGTCTTATTTTGGTTTCTATTTCAGATACCTATCCCCCAGCTTAAAATCCTACTAGGATTATTAGATGGGTATAACGCCGGGCTTGCAAACGGAGAATATTGGAGGCTTATTACACCAATCTTCCTTCATATTGGCTTTGGTCATCTTTTTTTCAATTCGATCTCTCTCATTTTATTTGCTCCAGCGTTAGAAAGAATGCTAGGGAAAACAAAATTTTTTTTGGTTTATATTGGCTCTGGGATTATAGCCAATATTGCAACATATATCATCGAACCGCTTCAATATTCTCATATTGGTGCCTCAGGTGCCATTTTCGGCTTATTTGGTGTATACCTATTCATGGTTTTATTCAGAAAAGGAATCATTGATCAAGCAAATACACAAATTATCATCAGTATATTAGTCATTGGTCTTATCATGACCTTTTTTAATTCAAATATAAATGTTGTTGCACATCTATTTGGAATGATTGGAGGGTTTTTTCTTGCTCCACTTTTCATCAAGAAAAGAGCACAATTCTCACATCAAACCTTTTACACACCTAGCTACAACCGTTCTAAATTCACCTTTAGATTTCGTCCCCAAAATATCATCTGGATTATTTTTATTATCCTCATTTTATTAGGCCTTATTTTTAGGCTTTCGTAGAAAACAGACACAGCCATCTAGCTGTGTCTGTTGTTTTTTTCATATGAATACCAGTTTATAATCCTTTCAACATCCTGTTGTTCAAGATCCTTCACAGTAAAATTTCGTCCTAGCAGTCCTGATTTTATTGTACACTCAAAGGTTTGCAATGAGACTCTTTTTTGAAAATACGTCGTTTTGCTTTTAATGGATTGCAGTCGGTTGCGATTTACGAGGACATGCGTTTTGGAGATAACACGAAACGCTACATTTAATTGATTCCCATCATATTCCCATCCAGCATCCTTATATGAAGCATAGCCCCACCAAGCAGCAATAGGTAATAGAATAACTGATAAATAACCCCAAGGTTGAAGAAAATAGGCTGATGGTATAATGACGATAAGAGCAGGAATAACCTTTCGAATCACGTAGCGGAGCCTCGAACTTTTTGGTAATCGATATAAGTCATTATTTTGTTTAAAATCTGGTAGAAACTCTGATAAAAGCTGATCTACATTTTTCTTTTGTACAACAGGAAATAAAATTGTAGAAAGACCCTCATCTCCAGAATTTCCTCCTGCACTTTCAATATAGATTGTTGTGTACCCCATGAGTTGCCTTAGAGGATTTTGAACAATTTGAATCGCTTGGATCCGCTTTATTGGAATCGTGATTTGTCGTTTCTCAAAAATCCCTCTGGAAATTTGGATTTCATCCTTACCTTTTACTACTTTAAAGTATGCATATTTTAATAACACACCAATGATACTAAGTATCCATGCAATAAAGAAGGCAATAAAAATTAAGATTGAATATAAAGTAACGCTTGCATTTGTAAGAAATTCAAAACGATCGATGATTTTATCATATGGAATAAATTCATCGAATTGAGAGATAAAGGCTGCTACTGCAGATATAATAACTCCGATTCCACTTGAGGTGCTAGCCGCTACTAACAGATCATTTATTGTCATTTTATAAATAGGCAGATCAAGAATGACTTCCTCTTGTTCACTCCCTACAACAGGTGACTTTGATAACTGCTTATATGTAGCAATTTCTTCTTGAATTCGATCTGCTTCTTGTTTCTTAATTGCGGTTAAACTTGCCTCAGCCTCTATTCCACTGCCAGCCGTTTCAATTTGGACCTTTACAAGGCCAAAAATTTGTTGGATGATGCCTGCGGTTATATTAATTGTTTGAATACGCTCTATTGGGATATACCTTTTTTTCTTAACGAAAACACCATGTTCAATTCTTAATTCACCATCCACAATAATATAGGTGAATTTCCACCATTCTAAAATGCTGATGACCATCACTAATATGATTAGAAGGCTTCCTCCAACGATTAAATATAAGTTAAAGGACTCATTGCTACTGACAAAAAAGAAAATGATTGCAGGTACAATATACGATTTTATCATTCTAACAAAGTTTAAAATCATTCCCACAGGATGAATTCGTTTCGGTTCAAACATCATCGTCCGTCACCCTTGCCAACCTTGAGATATGATCTCTAAGCTCATCTGCCTCTTCAAGATCTAGTGCCGGTATTTCATGCTTAGTTGCAGCTGTTGAGATTTCAATGGAAGCTAATTTATATTTTCTAAGAATCGGTCCTTGATGAGTATCAACATGCTGGACCCTTACCATAGGTATTAACACCCTCTTAATAATAAAAAGCCCAAATTGCAAATCAATTTCATGCTCATGGACTTCATATCTCCATACTCGATGCCTAATTTTGGGCACCAAAAATACACTGATGATTGAGTAGATGACCCATAGTCCTGCCGCTCCAATAATATACCAATAGGAAAGCTCAAGAAAATAGGCACCAACACCTAAACCAATCACGATTAATAACCCTACCCCTGCTCCAATTAAAGCACTAATCCTCCAGACAGTAAGTGCTTTTAGGCTAATTTGATTTTGCGGTTGCTTTCTCAACCTACTCTCCCCTTCAACAATGTTCATTTACGATCCATTAAAAAATGAAAATAAGAAAATAATCCCATTTTATTATAGCACAGTGGACTTGTAATCTTGAGAAGAGATTTTAATGTATTTTGAAAGAAGCCTGATCAATCCATTCAATGCTCTTTTCCAACTGTAAGTCCTTTACTAACTGAAATAAAGCATTATCCTTTTGTTTAGCCTCAATCATACAATCAATTTGAGGAACACTCCCCTTTACATTATGTAAAAATTCTAAGAACATGTTTGGGTCAATATAGTCAGCATGTGCTCGAAAATCCTTTTCACTCTTTGGACTTGAAATATGCATTTTAACCGGTAATGGGGATGCCTCCCAAGTACCAATGACTCTTTCCCATTGCTGTTCCCATTCGGGATCATCGTGATAAGCCAAATGATGATGATAGTCAAACACTTGAGGCACTCCAAGCTTCTCACATAAATATAGGGCATCTTGTAAATGAAATGTGCTGTCATCATTTTCAAACAGAAGCATCTTTTGGATTGAAACTGGAATAAGTCCCCAATTGTGAATAAACCGTTCTAAGGCCTTCAACTTATCATCGTAACCACCGCCGATATGAATGACACATCGATGTTCAGGATTCACTCCCATACCTTTCAGGAGCATTTCATGCATATGTAATGTTTTAACTGATATCTTTATAATGTCTGGCTGAGTTGAATTCAAAACAACAAAATGATCTGGATGAAACCCAATACGCATAGGATGATGATTGATATATTCTCCTATCTCTTTTAAAGGTTCAATAAGACTTTGCATATATCTCCAATCACGAAGCTCTTCATGATTTGCTAGGGGTATTAGTTTTGAACTCAATCGAAAAAAGTGAATATTATGTGCAAGGTTATGCTTTAATAATCTTAGGCAATTGGAAATATTAGATCTTGCGATTTTTTCAAGCTTAGCAATGGCTGCTCCTCGATCTTTGATTTTTTGAAATTGAGCAAATGTCATCGTTTGAGAGGGAGAACAGTTTTGAAGATTCATACTCATTGCTACATATCCTAATCGAATGATGGTCATTTGGCTATCACCTCTTATAATTGTTCTATCAGTAGCTTTCCCAACAACTTCATTTCATATCAATGCGGGGGTTTAGTTATTTAGTTTAGGAAAAGCACTCATTAGTCTTTTACCCCATAAAAAAAGACCGAATCTTAATTAAGATTCGATCTTTGGCATATTATTTCGAGTTAGAGTAACGACGTTTGTTATTTCCTTGACCACTTTTAGCACGGTCACGATTTCCATAGGATGAACGATTTTTTTGTCCGTCTCTACGATTGAAATCACCTTTTCTTCTATTGTTAGAAGAACGGCCTTTGTTTTTAGATTTTGAATATAGCGGCGCTTCTTCTGTTAGTTTTACTTCAACAGAGTTAGGCTCTTTTGTCATAAATTTGATGGCAGCAGCTACAACTACTTGTGCATCAAATTCTTCTAAAAGCTCTTCAGCTGTACGTTTGTAGAAGGATAGGTTTTCACCTTCAATAATTGAGCGGATTTTTTCAACTGACATCTGCTGTTGACTTTCAATCGCTTCATCAAGAGTTGGCGGCTTCATACGCTCCATTTTACTTTTTGTCGTACGTTCGATGTTTTTCACAATGTCTAATTCTCTTGGTGTTACAAACGTCATTGCCATACCTGTTTTACCAGCACGACCAGTACGGCCAATGCGGTGAACGTAACTTTCTGGATCTTGTGGTACATCAAAGTTGTAAACATGTGTTACACCTGAAATATCTAGTCCACGTGCAGCAACATCTGTTGCAACCAATACTTCAATGGCACCTTCTTTAAATTTACGTAATGTCGACATACGTTTAGCTTGAGTTAAATCACCGTGAATTCCTTCTGCTGTATAACCTCTTAGTGTTAATGCTTCAGATAATTCATCAACGCGACGCTTCGTACGACCAAAAACAATCGCAAGCTCAGGAGATTGAATATCAAGTAATCTTGTCAAGATATCAAATTTCTTTCTTTCTTGTGCTTCTAAATAATATTGTGTAATATTTGGAACCGTCATTTCCTTCGCTTTTACTTTTACAAGCTCAGGCTCTGTCATAAACTTTTCTGCAATACGGCGAATTGGATCAGGCATAGTTGCAGAGAAAAGTAATGTTTGACGCTCTTTTGGTACATTTGAAAGGATTGCTTCAATATCCTCAATGAATCCCATGTTAAGCATTTCATCCGCTTCATCTAATACCAACGTATGAACGTTGTTTAAACGAACCGTTTTACGATTAATATGATCAAGTAAGCGACCTGGTGTACCAACAATAATATGTGGATTTTTCTTAAGTGAACGAATTTGTCTATTTATATCCTGACCACCATAAATAGAAAGAACTCTTGAGCGTTTATGATAACCAATTTTATAAAGCTCTTCTGAAACTTGAATTGCTAATTCACGTGTAGGAGCAACAACAACAGCTTGTATATTGTTACTTTTTACATCAATTTTCTC
>DASQMK010000780.1:0-6198 GCA_035645575.1 Metabacillus sp. | reverse complement strand
TGTTCATCTAAATCTTTTAATAACATAGCTAGGTTATAATTCTTTAAATCTTCACCATAGCCACCAGTATGAATTCCCGTTAACACAATTTCTTTATAGCCAGCATCAACAAGCTGTTGGGCTTGGGCTACAACCTCTTTTGGATCACGTGAACGCATTAAACCACGCGCCCACGGGATAATACAAAATGTACAGAAGTTATTACAACCTTCTTGAATCTTCAATGAAGCTCTCGTACGATCAGTAAAAGCAGGAACATCAAGTTCTTCGTACACACGTGTTTTCATGATATTTCTAACACCGTTTATTGGTTGTCTTTCTTTTTTAAATTGTTCGATATACTCTAGCATTTTTACGCGATCTTGAGTTCCTACGACAATATCTACCCCTGGAATCGCCATAATTTCAGCTGGTGAAGTCTGTGCATAACACCCTGTTACACAAATGACTCCGTCTGGGTTTTTGCGTATCGCACGACGAATGACTTGTCGACTTTTTTTATCACCAGTGTTTGTCACTGTGCATGTATTGATGACATACACATCTGCAACACGTTCGTATTCTGTCCGCTCATAGCCAGCTTCTTTAAATAGCTGCCAAATAGCTTCTGTCTCATAATGATTTACCTTGCAACCTAATGTATGAAATGCAACTGTAGGCATTATTCATCACCTCGATAATTCGAAATAATAGGAAACAGCTGATAATAAATATAATGGTGCTGTTTCAGTTCTTAAAATTCTTGGTCCAAAACTACATATATGAAAACCAGCTTGCTCTAATCTTTCGATTTCCTTCTCTGTAAGACCGCCTTCTGGTCCGAAAACCGCAAGTAGTGAGCCACCCTCATTTACTTCCTCGAAGGCCTTAGCTAAATTTTTCTTTTCACCCTGTTTTGCCGATTCTTCATAGGCTACAACTTTTACATCATAGCTTTTTGCTAATTCTATTACCTGTTGAAAATCACAAGGCTCTAAAACCTTAGGGATTATATTTCGGTAGGACTGCTCAGAAGCTTCCTTCGCAATCTTATTCCATCGCTCAAGCTTTTTCCCAATTTTCTTTGATTCAATCTTTACAATTGAACGAGCAGCATTAAAAGGGATAAATGAAGAAGCACCTAATTCGGTGCCCTTTTGAATAATCCATTCAAGCTTATCCCCTTTAGGCAACCCGCTCGCAATGGAAATAGATACAGGTAATTCACGATTCACTGTTATCCATTCTAATACAAAACATTGAACCTGGTCATTGGTAATTTCAACAATTTCACATAGTGCTTCAAAGCCATCCTTCGTACAACAAATGATTTTATGTCCTGCTTGCATACGTAATACACGCGCAATATGATGTACATCATCACCGGTAACATGGATTGTTGTTCCAGTATTAGCTTTCATTTCATTTAAAAAGTATCGTTGCAAAAGGAACTCCTTCTTTCTTTACTTCTTTTTTGCTATAAACGCTACCCAATCTTCCATAACCATTGTTTCTTCAATCACAAAGCCGGCATTCATGAGAGCCTCTTTTACTTCCTGCTTTTTATTTTGGATAATTCCAGACGTGATAAAGGTACCATCCTCTTTTAACACCTCGTATGCCTTGTCAATAAAACGAACAATGATTTCAGCTAATATATTCGATACAATTAAATCCACAGGCCCTTCGACACCATCTAATAAATTCTTTTGTGAAACATTGACAACGTTTTGAACCTTATTTAATTTCACATTTAGTTTTGCACTCTCGACAGCAACTTGATCTAAATCATAAGCTTCAATATGTTTTGCGCCAAGCAATCCTGCAGCAATACTTAAGACACCAGAACCTGTGCCGACATCAATTATCGTATCGTCTTTTTGAACTGATCGTTCTAAAGCTTGTATACACAAAACTGTTGTAGGGTGTGTCCCTGTTCCAAATGCCATTCCTGGGTCTAATTCAATGATTAACTCATCAGAGCTTACAGGTTCATAAATTTCCCATGTTGGGACAATCGTAAACTTTTCGGAAATTTTCACCGGATGGTAATACTTTTTCCATGCTGTCGCCCATTCTTCTTCATTAACTTCACTGATTGTAATATGATTTCTTCCAAGATCAATATCAAACAGCAATAAATTATTGATTCCAGCTTTTATCGCATCGACCGTCTCACCAAGAAAACTATTAACAGGCAAATAGGCCTTTACAACAACACCTTCCTCAGGATAATCGGTTGGATCTAGTTGGTAGATTTCTCCTAGTGCCGTACTCCGTTCTTTCATTAAATCAGCAAGATCCTCAATCACTACACCACTAGCTCCAGCCTCATGCAAGATATTTGAAATAGGCTCGACAGCTTCTTGTGTTGTATGAATACTTAATTCTGACCACTTCATATCTACCAACTCCAATCCTAAACCATTAAATAATATCGATTATTAATCACCTTTAAAGGCTCTTTTTACCTTTTCAAAAAAACTTTCTTCATGTTCATCAGGCTTTGAACCGCTAATATCAGCAAATTCTCTCAAGAGTTCTTTTTGTTTTTCTGTTAAGTTTGTCGGTGTTAAGACACGTAAAATAACGTATTGATCACCTTGACCATAGCCTCTTACATTTGGCACACCTTTACCGGTTAGACGGAATTTTTTACCAGTTTGTGTTCCTGCCGGTACTTTTAGTTTTACTTTTCCATGCAATGTTGGTACTTGAATTTCATCACCAAGAGCTGCTTGAGCAAATGTTAATGGCATTTCACAATAAATATCATCGCCATCTCTTTCAAAGAATTCATGATCTCGTACATGGAACACAACATAAAGATCACCTGGAGGTCCACCATTTACTCCTGGCTCACCCTGTGCTGAAACACGTAATTGTTGACCATCATCAACACCTGCAGGAATCTTCACAGAAATTTTCTTGCGTTTTTTTACTTTTCCAGTACCACGACAGGTTCCACATTTATGCTTAATCATTTTCCCTGTACCTTCACAGTGGTGACAAACACGTCGGTTTACAATGCGGCCGAATGGTGTATTTTGTTCAACACTTTGTTGTCCACTGCCACCACAATGTGTACATGTTTCTGGCTTCGTTCCCTTTTGTGCACCAGATCCATTACATGTTTCACATGTTTCTTCTCTAGGAATTTCAATCGTTGTTTCTTTCCCAAAAACTGCCTCTTCAAAATCTAATGTCATTGTATATTGTAAGTCCGCACCTTGTCTTGGTGCATTTGGGTCTCTCCTGCGCGTTCCGCCACCAAAGATTGAGCTGAAAATATCTTCAAATCCAAAGCCGTCTCCACCAAATCCAGCACCGCCGCCGAAACCTTGGTTCGGATCAGTATGACCAAATTGATCATAATGAGCTTTCTTTTGATCATCACTTAACGTTTCATAAGCTTCAGTAATTTCTTTGAATTTTGCATCAGCATCTGCTTCTTTGTTAATGTCTGGATGATATTTCTTTGAAAGCTTTCGATAAGCTTTTTTTATCTCATCCTTACTTGCGTTCTTACTTAACCCGAGGACTTCATAGTAATCACGCTTGCTCATAAATTCTCACTCCCGATTTTCTCACATAAGGTAAATTGTATCACTCAAAAGAGAGGAAAAGCAACATAATGTTATTGGTATAACTCAAGCTCTTTCCTTTGACAAAAAAAGTCAAAGTCAAGACCTACCCTGACTTTGACTTTTCACCTTAGTATGACTTATTTTTTGTCGTCATCATTTACTTCTTCAAACTCTGCATCGACAACATCGTCAGCTTTGTTTCCTGCATCATTGCCTTGCTGAGCCTGTGCAGCTTGTTGAGCTTGCTCATAAAGCTTTACTGATAGCTCTTGAACAATCGTTTGAAGAGCCTCTTTTTTCGCTTTGATTTCTTCTAAGTCATTTTTCTCGATCGCAGCTTTTAAAGCATCCTTCGCTTCGTTAGCTTTAGTAACTTCAGCTTCGTCTACTTTTCCTTCCAGATCTTTCAATGTTTTCTCCGTTTGGAAAACTAGTTGATCTGCTTCATTCCGAAGCTCAACTTCTTCTTTGCGTTTTTTATCCGCATCAGCGTTTTCTTCCGCTTCTTTTACCATGCGTTCGATCTCATCGTCTGATAAACCAGTATTCGATTTAATTGTAATGGCTTGTTCTTTGTTTGTACCTAAATCTTTTGCACGAACATTTACGATACCATTTTTATCGATGTCAAACGATACTTCAATTTGTGGTACACCACGTGGTGCTGGTGGAATGTCTGTTAATTGGAAGCGACCTAATGTTTTGTTGTCAGCTGCCATTGGACGTTCACCTTGTAGAACATGGATATCAACTGCTGTTTGATTATCAGCTGCCGTTGAGAACACCTGTGATTTACTTGTTGGGATTGTCGTATTACGCTCGATAAGCTTTGTAAATACACCGCCCATTGTTTCGATACCAAGTGATAATGGAGTAACATCAAGTAAGACAACGTCTTTTACATCTCCAGTGATAACTCCACCTTGGATTGATGCACCAAGTGCAACAACTTCATCAGGGTTTACACCTTTATGTGGTTCCTTACCTAGAGCTTTTTTGATTGCTTCTTGTACAGCAGGAATACGTGTTGATCCACCTACAAGAATAACTTTATCAATATCGCTAGCTGATAAATCGGCATCACTTAGTGCTTGACGAACTGGCCCCATTGTTCTTTCAACAAGATCAGCAGATAACTCATCAAATTTCGCACGAGATAAGCTTACTTCTAAGTGAAGTGGACCAGCTTCTCCAGCTGTAATGAACGGCAATGAAATTTGCGTTGATGTTACACCTGAAAGGTCTTTTTTCGCTTTTTCAGCAGCGTCTTTAAGACGTTGTAATGCCATTTTATCTTTCGAAAGATCAATGCCATTTTCTTTTTTGAACTCAGCCACTAAATAGTCGATAATTACTTGGTCAAAGTCATCGCCGCCAAGACGGTTATCACCAGCTGTTGAACGTACTTCAAATACGCCATCACCAAGTTCTAGTACAGATACGTCAAACGTACCGCCACCTAAATCGTAAACAAGAATTGTTTGATCTTCGTCTGTTTTATCTAAACCATAAGCTAAAGCTGCTGCTGTTGGTTCGTTGATAATACGTTCAACTTCTAAACCAGCGATTTTACCGGCATCTTTTGTTGCTTGACGCTCTGCATCATTGAAATAAGCTGGTACAGTAATAACTGCTTTTGTAACAGGCTCGCCTAAGTATTCTTCAGCATATGATTTTAAGTGTTGAAGAATAATAGCTGAGATTTCTTGTGGTGTGTAATTTTTGCCTTCAACCTCTACCTTATGGTCTGTACCCATATGGCGTTTAATAGAAATGATTGTATTTGGGTTTGTGATTGCTTGTCGTTTAGCAACCTCACCAACTTGACGTTCGCCGTTTTTGAAAGCAACTACAGAAGGTGTTGTACGGTTACCTTCTGGGTTTGGAATTACTTTCGGTTCTCCGCCTTCTAAAACTGCGACAAATGAGTTTGTTGTACCTAAGTCGATACCAATGATTTTACTCATTTAGTAGAACCTCCTAATATGTAAGTTATTATTTTTATTGATTTACTTTTACCATTGCTGGTCGAATCACTCGATCCTTCAGTTTGTATCCTTTTTGTAACTCTTCTACTACAGTATTTGGTTCAAGGTTTTCATCTTCAACTTGCATAACTGCTTGATGTAGATGTGGATCAAATGGTTCACCAACAGATTTAATCGTTTCTACACCTTCATTTTGCAGGGCTTGAACTAGCTGATTGTAAACCATATTCATCCCTTGTAATAATGATTTTGTTTGTTCATTATTTGCTTCTATTTGTAACGCTCTTTCAAAGTTATCAAGAGCAGGTAAAATGTCAGAAACAATACTTTGAGCACGATACTTTTGAGCAGCTTCCTGATCTAAACGCGTACGGCGTCTGAAATTATCGAAATCCGCTTGAGTACGTAGCATTTTATTCTCTGTTTCATCAAGTTTTGCTTGTAATTCAGCAATTTTTGCGGTTGTTTCATCAGCAGCATCTGTTGCTTCTTCAACAGAAACATCTTCTGCATCAACTACTTCAACATCAATTTCTTCAGTATTTTGTTTATCTACTGTTTCTTCTTGTTCTACAACGTTTTTTTCATTTGACACAATGTTTCACCTCCCTTAAAGAAATCATATATATATTCTTTATTTATTA
>DASQMK010000779.1:0-11168 GCA_035645575.1 Metabacillus sp. | reverse complement strand
CCTAGGGCAAATAAGATGATTTAGAATAGAAGGCGTCCTTTGCCTTCAATTCTATATTAGCTTATGACCTCGAGGGGCTAGGCGCTGGAGCTGGATGTCGAAGTAGTTATCCACAGTTCAAGCATTTTATAATTTCCTAAGAAACGAAGAAAAGTGTGGAAGCTATTCCTCCACACTTTCCTTTTCTCTATTATAAAATCTTAATAAATCACCGTAGATAATTTTATCTGAAAAGCTTAGCTCATCAAGGGCCTTGTCCTCATATACACCACATGTTCCCTCACGATCGAGCTGTTCGCCTGTTTGGCGATCATAGCACACATCTGAAACAGAGATAAACTCTTCTGTGATAAAGCTTCCATTTCTCAACACAGCAAATGGTGTGCGTTCGGGTGAAAATAAATCCTCGCCAAAGTGAATCATATCAGTTGTATCAATACCTAATAAATGTAATAGAGTTGGCTTTACATCTATTTGTCCTGAAATGTCTGAAATCAATTTAGGATGTTGATCAGTAATACTAGGTATATGGATTAAAAATGGGACGCGTTGAAGCTGTATCGTATCATAAGGTGTAATTTCATCCTTACCTAAGAACTTCGCTAATGCTTCATTATGGTTTTCTGAAATTCCATAATGATCACCCATTAAGACAATAAGTGAATTTTCATACAGTTCTTCTTCCTTTAATTTCTCAATAAATCGCTTTAGCGCTTCATCCTGATAACGAACTGTCTGAATATATCGATTGAATATCTCACTATTCGAATCATATTCATCAATTAGTTTATCCTCTTCCTCTAGTTCAAAAGGGAAATGATTTGTTAGAGTAATCGAGTAGCTATAAAAAGGCTGAGGCAGCTTTTTCATCAGGTCAACAGATTGCTCAAAAAACTCTTTATCCTTAAGGCCCCATCCGAATGAATTTTCAGGTGTTATGTCATAACTTTCGATATCATAATATTTATCCACTTCAAAGGAATCATACATAATATCTCTGTTCCAAAAGGTCGCATTATTTGCATGGAATGTCGCAGAGTAATAATTATAGTCCTTTAAAATTTCAGGTGTCGAATTATACTCGTTCTCGCTATTTGTGAAAAAAACTGAACCACGTCCAAGCGGGTATAATGAATTCGCAACGATAAATTCCGAATCCGACGTTTTTCCCTGTTCTGTTTGATGATAAAAATTTTCAAAGTAATAGCTTTCATTGATAAAATCATTAAGAAATGGCGTAATTTCCTTGCCATTTAACGTTTCATTCAACACAAAACTTTGTGTAGATTCCAGTGAAACAAAAATCACATTGCGACCTTTAGCAATACCAAACATCTCATCACTTGGGTCTTTTTTATTTACATTGATATAGTTTTGGATTTCAACTAGCTCATCGCTGTCTGCCAGCACCCTTTGTGCGGAAGTTCTTGACTGCAGGATCCCATCATAAATATGAAAGTTAAAAATACCTATATTTTTCACGAGAATCTCACGGTCAAATGAGCGGGTTAAAAGCTGTGGACGCTGCACTTCAGCAAGTCCTAAATTAAACATAAAAACTGCACATACTACTAGAAAATAAGAAACTCTTTCCTTAACAGTTACAGCACTATCTTCCTTGCTTTTATATTTCCCGGCTAACCATATTAAAAACAGGATATCAACAAACAAAAGAAAATAGCTTGGCTTCACTAACTCTTGGACACTTCCTCCAAGATCCCCCATATTACTTGACTGAAATAATACCGGAATTGTTAAGAAATCATTATAGAAATTATAAAAAGAGATATTCGCAATTAACAAAATCGTCCCGAGTGTACTAACAGCGATTATGTAAATATTCCTGGCTCTCTGTTTCATAAACAAACCAAAGCCGAAAAGCAGTAAAAAGAAGCTTAACGGATTAATAAATAGAATAAAAGACTGCATCGGATTTTCTATTTTTATATCAAAGCTTGTTTGGTACACAAGATACGTTTTCACCCACATGACAACTGTGGCAATAAATAAGAAAGAATATTTCTCCAATCGTTTTTTCAGCATTGCTTCCTCCTCTAAAAACACACCTGCAATCTACTACTCTATTTAAAAATACAGGACCCCACCTTTTATTTCAAGGTTATACGAACCTGAAACTAACTGTAAAATAGCAATAAATTCAATTACCACAAAGTATAATGCAGTTATGACTATTCCATGACATTTTATTCAGGGGACATGTTCCTATCCAAGGTATCCAAGAATAGTTTGTGTCCATTTTTATGAGTACTTGAAGTAATAATCATGTTATAATACCCTAAAACTTGTAAAGGTAGGAATTTACTTGAATATTGGTGATGTTATATTTCAACTAATCATGTTTCTTATTATTTTTGGTATATTTTTTGTGGTCTTTTTTATTGTTCGCTCACTGATTACTAAGCAGCAGCAACCGAATAAGGATAAGGCCATCGAGCAAAAACTTGATCGAATAATTGAATTACTTGAACAGGATAAGAAATAGTAGTTTTTATTTTTGGGGTACTAAGGTAGTTTTCAATATGCTAAAATTTCTTATTATTTATATAATTTGATAAGGAAGTGTTTTTTTGAATACGATTGATAGTCAATTAAAAGAGATTTCCCAAAAGTTATTAAATGAAAATTTGGTTAATCAGCGATTTATTGCTGACGAAAATTCCTATTCACAAGATGTAGACGACTCCCTGCGCCAATGGCGGGAAAATCTTGTGGAAATCTTCTCTTATTCTATATCCGAAGACATTGAAACTACCTATAACCGGTTAAAAATATGGGGTAGTGATGCTGTTAATCTCCTAGTGAATTTAGATTTATCATTAGACTTAGCCATAGAAGAAGTTCGCTTCTACCGAAATATTATCGGAGAAGTTATAAAAAATGAAGCAGTAAACCATAACTTTTCACTTGATACTTTTTATGAAATCATTTCTCGCTTTGATTCAGTTGTTGATAGAGCAATTTTCTGGCTGAGCATATCCTATTCCAACAAATACTTATCTAGAATACAAGCTGCCGAAACCTTAGCTTTAGAACTTTCTGTACCAGTAATACCAGTTACATCAGAAATAGGGGTACTTCCTCTTATCGGTGATATAGATACAAACAGAGCACAACAAATGATGGAAAGAGCTTTATCACAGGGGGCTAAATTAGGTCTTCATCATTTAGTCATTGACTTGTCCGGTGTTCCAATAATAGATACCATGGTAGCTAAACAGATTTTTAAAGTGATTTCTGCTCTTAATCTATTAGGTATTAAAGTTAGTCTATCCGGGATTAGACCCGAAATTGCACAAACAATGGTACAACTAGGCTTGAACTTTAACGAAATTAAAATCTTTGCGAATCTTCATCAAGCAATCAAACAATTTACTTAACATCCTATATAAGGGTGTTTTTTTTCACTAGAAAATATTGATATGTGTTTACATTTCTTTACTTTGAAAGTATTTTCCTTTAATCCTAGAAGCGATTACTTTATATAATTCACCTGATCGAGAACAACTGTGTTTTTCCCTTGAACTGTACTATACTCAAAAAGAAAATCGTTTATATACAATTAAGTAAGAGGTGAAAAATTATGAGTAAATTCCTAATTCTAAATGCAAACAGTCTTTACTATTGGATAGCTATTTTACTATTAATTCTTGGTATCATTTCTTGAACTCTCTATTTAGTGTTTGGTATCCAGTCTGGTTCTTTTTTCCGAATCTCCCCATTGTACATATTCTCCATCGTACTTTTTTTGACAAGCACCTTTAATCATTAGGACTGAGAGGCAAAACATGGTCAATAATATTTTTTTCAAAGAAATAAACTCCTTATATATAGTATTTAACCTAATCCCACTAATATCTTTAAAAACCTTTGGGCTTTCCTTTCCTGCTTATATGTACAATTCTTCAAACATCACGACCACCTAAATGCTGGTATTGAAGAAAAAACATATTTTTTCTTTTAATAGCTTTCGATATGATAAACTCTTAAATTCCTCCATATAGATTGCCAGTTCTTCCTTGCTATATCGGTTTTCATAAATTTCTATTCGCTCTTTTGATTTTGTAAAATAAGGAGTAGGCTTGACTATTAAATTTACAACATCATGAATGCCGCAAGGAGCTGTTAATATTACATTGTCCTTTTCATCCAATTTTACCCCAAGGGCTGTTGATGTTTCTGGAAACTTAGAAATAGCATCCACAGATGAAGAATATGGAGGAAAATTTCTTTTCATGTGCATTCTGGCTTCATTCTTCACTGACCAAGGAATATGAGGTATAAGTGATTTAAGTTTCTCTTCCAATACCTTTTCCTCTATTTTTTTAATATTTGATGGCTCAGAATAGATGACATCAATATCAGGGATAGGTGTTCTTTTGCTGAAATCATGTAGTGTATCCCAAATTTTTGAACGAACAAATCCAGCACATATCCACCAATCGGGTAAACCTAATGACCTTTTTCCTAACAAAAAATCGAAAAAGTACACTTTTAAGACATTTCTTTACTAAGAGCATAATCTCCTTTAAAACATATTAAAAGGCATACTTCACATGAAATATGCCCTTGGGTTTGAATTATGGGAATTTGAAAAAGGAAGGTTTCTGCCGCTAACAAAACCCTTCATTCTCATTTTATTGTCCGTAAACATTTCTTACAAACAATTGCTTACTTTTATGAACAATGATACTGACTACTGCGAGTAATAACCCTGAAATAAGAAAGACAATTTTAATCCCTAACAAATCCGCTACGATCCCCATAATCAGTGAACCGACACCAAAGACTCCTGTTCCAATCGCACCTAACGAGGTATAAACGGTTGACAATTGTTCTTTTGGAACACTGGTTTGGATAACAGTTTGCTGCGGAATGTTTTTTATTTGTCCAAAAATCCCGACACAAAGTGATAATAGTAAGGCAAGGACTGGAATACTGTTTAGACTAAACACTACTGTGACTAGGAAACTTGCAAATGCACCAATAAAAATAAGTGAGCCCATTCTCTTTTCAATAAAAGAGGAGTATTTAATGCAATAAATACTGCCTATAATTAGTCCTAAAAAGTAAGCCCCATTGATAAACCCCCACCAATTTTCATCAACATGTAAAGCATCACTAACAAATACATATAAAATCGCTGCGATCCAAACCGTTCCTGCCATAGTTTCAAAAAAATCTATCCAAGCAATCCTTCTTAAAACTGGAGTATTAAATAAAGTTTTCCAACCTTCCCTTAGCTGTTCTACTCTTCCTTTTGGCTTAGTTGTTTGGTGATTTACGTTTTCTAAAAGACATAACAAGATACTTGATAAAACAAATATTCCTCCAACTAACCAAATCAGTTGTTGTGAGCTTAAAAACATTAAAAACAAACTTCCTACAAACCACATCACTGCTTGAATGACTTGAGTCACTGCTTCAACCATTCCATTTGCATGTACCAAATCCTCAGGCTTCACATAGTGTGGAATCAATGTCTGCCTTATTGGATTTGCACAGCCGTCTAGAAAGGCAATCAATCCTATCATGAAAAAAATGAGAAAGTAGTTAGAGGATGTTATGCCAATTAACATAACCCCCAGAATAACAAGCAAGATTGTTTTACCAGTCTGCGACCCGGCCAATAACCATTTTATATTTACTTTTCCGATCAAAAGAGGTGTTAAAAGGCTGGACACAAACATCGATGAAGTAATCGTAAATGGAACAATCGATGCTGCTGTTGCAGAACCTGTTAAATCAAAAATCGCACTTATGACACTCACCATATATAATACATCGCCTATATTAGCGAGAGACTGACCCGACAATAATAAAGAAAAATTTCTATTCAATTTCATTATTTATCCCCCAATATTTCAATTGAAATTTGAATTTTGAGGGATATCTTAAATCGGACTGTTCATCTTACGCTTTACTCCTTTCCCATTTCGGATAAATCTGGGGGATGTAGATTCATCACAAGTTTTTTTCTTAAAGACTGTTTTCGTAAACTTTGTTGCTTTGTAAAAAGTTTACGGATAGTTGATTGCAGCTCCAGGATGCTCATCTTAAGTGGAGCGTGCGGTGAACTTCCTCGTAAGCTGCGCGCCTGTGGGATCTCACCTGTCACGCTACTCCCACAGGAGTCTCGCACCTTCCGCTCCAACCAACCTATCCAGTTTTTCTTCTTTTTCGTTTGAACTATTCGGATCTTTAAACTTGAAAATGAAAATAACCGTAATGATGATTAGTAGTATAACTATAATAAGGTATCTTTTTTCATCTTTTCTCCTCGTACAATAATAAGTATTAATTGATTCCATTAACATTACTTCTTCTTTCGAGCAAAACAACGTCTCTCCATACACCATTCATTTTTCCAATTCGTTCTCTAATCCCTACTTCTCTGAATCCATTTTTCTTGTGTAGTGCCAGACTAGCCGAGTTTTCAGGAAAAATTCCTGCTTGTAACGTCCAATATCCATTTTCCTCGCTTATTTTAATTAACGCTTGAAGTAATGTATGCCCAATTCCGTTTCCTTTATAATGCGAGTGAACATAAATACTTAACTCAGCAACACCTGCGTAGACACAGCGTCCTGAAACAGGGCTTAATGCTGACCAGCCTACCACATGATTGTCAATAGTAGCAATTAATCGGCAATTTGCAGTATGACACTCATCCCATTCCTCCCACATCGGTGCTTCCATTTGAAAGGTGGCATTTCCTGTTGCAATCCCATCTAGGTAGATTTCTTTCACTTGATCCCAATGTTCACTTTTTAAATTTTGAATGATGACGTTCATTTTATCTTCCTTTCCAACTAAAATGACCTAAATCAATTTTTTTTGATTTAATTTATTGACAATAGAAAATTTTGGATATATATTTAAAATATCAAAAAAAATTGATTTAAAAAAGGTGTTTTTGATGAAACAGGAAATTAATTTACAGGATGTATCTCTAGAAAAAGTCTTTGAAATGTATGAGGGAAAATTCAAGGCCATCGCAGATAAAAAAAGACTGCAAATCATGAATCTCCTTACACAAAAAGGCGAAATAAATGTGAATGATCTAGCTCCAATGGTCAACATGACACAATCCAAATTATCGTATCATTTAAAAATCCTATTGGATGCGAACCTCATTATCAGAGAGACTAGAGGCACATGGAATTACTACAAGCTTAATCTAGATGAAGTGAATCACTTATTATCAGCAGAACTCTGTTGCTTATTTAGACCTACTTGCTAATAAAGTGAAAATTCCATCAGTGGATTTACTTCCCCCCACCTACCCTATTTGTAACTCAGAAGCTTGAGGTGCAGTCTTATTGCCTGTTAAGAGTGGGGTAAAAATTTTTCATCTATACATCAATTTTTTTTGATTAATATATCAAAATAATTTGTTTTAATAAGGGGTGACATGATGTTTAATGAGTATGAAGTTTATTTGCTTTCAAAATTAAAGCAGGAGGAAATAGTCGAGCTTTCTAACATTCATTCAATTGCTTTCAAACTAGATTTCAAATCCAAGGTTAAGGCCCTAATAAAAACGAAACCAATAGATTCAACACTTTGCTGCAATTCATCTTGCTGTTAAAAGGATGTGATAAACGATGTGGATCGAGATTGAGGAAGTAAAAGAGGATAAAACAGAGACTAATGCACAAAATGAAGATTGTTGTTCAAGAGATGATAAGAAGAAGAATTGTTGTTAATAGAAAAAACTAGTGGTCTCCTTAGTAGAGTCCACTAGTTTTAATTTTTGTAAACTCTTTTATTGACGTATTGTGTCAAATCCACTGAATTCAACCAATAATTCACCCTAAAACCTCCTAATTACCTAGTTATTAAGACCCACTTGATCTTAAAGATTGTATGATTACGGAACTAATCTCTCGAAATAAATAGTATAAAAATACCATTTTTGTCCAATTATTCAAATTTTACATTTCCTTAACATTCAGTTAACTCTGTAAATATATACTTACATAAGTAAATGGTTATAAGATAGTTTGCTATGGAGTTGATTACTAGATTAAGTATATTTCTAAGCCACCTATCAAACTACTAAATTAAGAATAAATATAGGAGGAAATTGAAAATGAAATTTAACAAAAAGGTCATTGGAATGACTCTTGCGGGTACTCTAGCACTTGGTTCACTAGGACTCTCTTCAACAAACGAGAAGGTAGAAGCAAAAAAAGATTCTCAACAAGCCAAAAACGTCATCGTACTTGTCATGGATGGAGTTAGTTCTACTACAACAACTCTTGCTAGATGGTATAAAGGAGAGCCTCTGGCAATGGACGAGATTTTAACTGGAGGTGTCCGTACTTACTCAGCTGAGTCTGCAATCACTGATTCAGCACCAGCAGGAACAGCACTTGCAACAGGTAATAAATCAAATGATAAATTTGTTGGAGTACTTCCAGAAAAAGTTAACTCTCCTGGAGTCGATCCTTCTCTAGCGGATAATCCTTACAAACCAGTTGCAAACGTACTGGAAGGTGCAAAATTAAGTGGTAAGGCTACTGGAATTATCTCAACTTCTGAAATTCAGCATGCAACACCAGCTGCATTTTCTTCTCATGCAGCACACAGAAGTGATTATGACAATATTGCTGAACAACAAGTATATCAAGAAATGGATGTTGTCTTAGGCGGCGGTAAAAAATCTTTATTAGCTGAAAATCGTAAAGATGGTGAAAACTTAGTAGAAGTTATTGAAGATAAAGGCTATGACCTTGTTGAGACACGTGATGAGCTATTAAATTCTAAAGCTACTAAACTATGGGGTTCATTCGCACCATCTGCACTAGCATATGACCTTGATCGTTCACAAACAAATCCAAATGAGCCAACACTTGCTGAAATGACAAACAAAGCAATTTCAACCCTTTCAAAGGATAAAGAAGGATTCTTCCTATTTGTCGAAGGAAGTAAACCTGACTGGGCCGCTCATGCAAATGATCCGATTGGAATGATCAGTGATACCCTTTCATTTGATGCAGCGGTTAAAGAAGCACTAGATTTTGCTAAAAAGGATAAAAATACAATGGTTATTGCCGTTTCTGACCACGGAAACAGCGGAATCTCCATTGGAAACCAAAATACAAGCGGTTCATACCCTTCAAAACCTGTTTCTGATTATATTGACCCGCTTAAAAAGGCAGAAATGACACTTGAAGGAGCGTTAAAGCAACTTAAACCAGATAACTCAAACGTATTAGAGGTTGCAGCGTTATATGGAATTGACAATCCTACACAAGAAGAAACTAAAGCGATTCAAGAATCAACCAATTTAAATAAAACACTTGTCCAATTACTTGCCAATCGTGCAAATCTCGGCTTTACAACAGGCGGTCACACTGGGGAAGATTTATTCCTGTACTCATATGGGCCAGGAAAACCAGTAGGTCTTGTTGAGAATACTGACATTGCGCATACTGTTGCAAAAACATTGGGCTTCGAATTAGACAAATTAGATAACCAAGTATTTGTAGATGCAGAAGTTGCTTTCAATGAAATTGGAGCAGAAGTAGAAGTAAATTCTTCTGATTCAAATAACCCGGTATTAGTAGTAACTAAAGGAAAAACAGAAGTTGAAATCCCTGTTAATAAGAATTTCTTAATCATGAATGGAAAAGAATTTGATCTAAACACTGTTACTGTTCAAAGCAACGGTAAATTCTACGTATCAAAAGAAGCAATCCAGCTTGTGAAAAAAGGTAAATAATTTTCAAAAAACCTCATCCTTGTGATGAGGTTTTTTGTCTTTTATTCCGATTCTAAAAATAGTAAAACATTTTTAACAACAGCTGCTTGCACCTAATAATACTAAACCATTCTCTTCTTTATCTAAAATTAATTCATCAGTTGCAGGTATTTGAGAGTCAATAGCAACCTTAATTCCATTTATTGTTTTTACCGTATCAGATTCCTCAGGTTGATCTAAAGAGATTGTAAACTGAGGTCCGCAGCATCCAGATACAGAAGTAAGGTGAATCCCTTCTGCCCCTTTTTCATTTAAAAAGTTTTCTAACATTTCTTTCGCTCGATCAGTTATGTTCATTACCTTTTCCCCCTAATGTTATTATGCATTCGGATAGATTCTTTTTAACATTTCTTTCATCTCTGGTTTGACATTAATCTTCGGTCGTGCAGCCTTTGCGATCTCCTCTGCTTCTTCAATTGTCTTAGCTTCACCTAATGCTAAGAGTGTTCCGATTGCAACAGTACCTGTACGGTTACTCCCACCTTGGCAGTGAAAATACACATTTTCCCCTTCATTATATGCATTTACTACTTGATCAATAGATTTCTTCACTGATTCATCTTGTTGTTCAGCATCATCCACATTCGGACTATCTGCAAAAGCATGAGGTTCACTTGTTAGATTGTATCTTTGTATATCAAAGCCTTTTTGTTTTAGAGAATAAACAGCTGATGCTACACGAGTTAATTTAGGATCAATACTGGTCCACAAACACCTGTTGAACAGCACATCGCTGGGTCAAATATTTCAATTTTCATATGTAACATCCCCTTTATTAAGATATAAGAATTTACTTATACATCTTTATGAATGAAAGCCGTGAGGTACCCCACGGCTTTCATTTTATAATACTATCGGAAAGTATAAAGATCTAATGGAAGATAGTATAAGAATTTATAAGTTTTGTACTTAGTATAGATGTCCAGCTCCAGCGCCTAGCCCCTCGAGGTCATAAGCTAATTTAGAATTGAAGGCAAAGAACGCCTTCTATTCTAAATCATCTTATGCTTGTCGGGGCTGATCAAGGCGCTTGCGCTTTTCTAATTATTCTCCAGTTTTCGCGAAGCGCTCAATTCTTTCGCCGATTTCATCACGAACACGCTCAAAGAATGCCCATTTTTCCTCATCTGTTCCCTCAGCTTTTGCTGGGTCATCAAAGCCCCAGTGTACACGTTTGATATGAGGTGGTGTCACAGGACAATTGTCTGCAGCATGTCCGCAAAGTGTGACGATTAAATCAGCATTATTTAAAATTTCCGGATCAATGACATCTGAAGTTTGATTTGAAATATCAATTCCAGCCTCTTTCATCGCTTTTACTGCATTAGGATTTAAACCGTGTGCTTCTAGGCCGGCACTTTTTACTTCCCACTCATCACCT